>JAILBY010000231.1 GCA_024680655.1 Clostridiales bacterium
TATTGTGGAGCATTTTCTAAAAAAATATATTTCAAAAATAAAAAAAATAAAATTTATTGAAAATTTTTTAAAAAATTTTTTTCAGGCAAAAAAATAGATAAAGAATATCAAAAAAATTTTTTGAAATACAAAAAATTTTAAAAATCTCACAAAAAATATTGACACTTGCACGAATTTCTTTTATAATATTTCTACAAGTATAATACAATTTTTGACTGAATTTTAATCGTATTTGTTGCAAACCTAAGTCTTTTCAAGGCTTGGGAGGGTAATTCTACGGTTGATTTTCGTAATTTTCTACTTGGATTTTTTAGTCGTTTTATACAGTTTTTTAACAAAAGGATTTGGCAAATTGCTAAAAATGAACTTAAAAAATATTATTTTCATCTTATGAATTGGAAGTGATTTTATGGGTTGGTTGGACAGTGTAACTCTGTCAACTCTGAACAAAGACCTCGACGGTTTATGGAAAAGACAAGAGGTAATTTCAGACAATTTGGCAAATGTTGAAACTCCGAATTATAACGCCAGAGTGGTTAGCTTTGAAAAGGAATTAAAGGCTCAGCTTGATGATTTGAATAAGACAAAGGCAGAAAAAAGCCAGGGCGTTAAAGATGTGAAAATTGCCACAACGGTTGATGAATCTACATATAGACTTGACGGAAGCGGCGTTGATGTAGAAGAAGAAAATGTTGAGATGGCTCGTACACAGCTCAATTATATGTATTCTTTGCGTATGCTTTCTGACGATTTTTCAAGGCTTAAAACAGCTATCAACGGTCAGGGCAAATAAATCTATTGTTTAATTAAGTAATTTTAGAAAGGATGTTTTAGATGGCTTTTTTGGACTCTTTGAGCATAAATGCCTCAGGTCTTACAGCAAGTAGGTTAAGAATGGACATCATTTCCGAAAATATAGCTAATGCAGACACAACTTCAACACCAACCTCTGAGGCTTACAGAAGAAAGGTTGTTGTTTATGAACCATACAGCTCAGGCGATACCTTTTCAGGAACACTCGGCAAAACTATAAAAGTGCTTGATAAGCCTCTTATAAAAGGCTCTTATTTCAAAGACGATGTTTCTGTTCAGGACAAGGGCGTTAAGGTTACTAAGATTATTGAGGACCAGACTCCTTTTACTGTTTCTTATGATCCGACTAACCCTAATGCTGACGAAGATGGTTATGTTGAACTTTCAAATGTTGACACCACAAAAGAAATACTTGATATGATGTCAGCAACAAGAGCATACGAAGCAAATATTACAGCTTTGAACGCTATTAAACAGATGGCAACAAAGGCTTTGGAACTTTGATAAAAATAGGGAGGTAAAATAAATGGAGTTTACACCTATTCAGAGCATTGATAAGATTTCCTCTTTGGAACAGCTCAACGGCGTAACAGGTAAGCTTGATGATGGCAATAAGGCTGAGATACCTTTCCAGTCGCTTTTTACAGATGCCATTCAGAATGTTAAAGATACAGACGCTGCAAAAAATGCGGCAATATACGACCTTGCAACAGGTAACACAGATAGTATTCACGATGTTATGATTGCTTCAACAAAGGCTACTTTATCTGTTGATTTGCTTGTAAATCTTAGGAATAAGGCCCTTGAAGCCTATAATGAAATTACGAATATGCAGGTTTAATTTACTGCTTTATTTTAAAAGATGTTTAATTTGGGATTAAGGAGATATGAGTTTTGGATTTGAAAAAGCTTGAAGAAACATTTAAAAAGTTTCTTGACCAGATAAAAGAATTCTGGGCCAAAATGACAAAAAAAGCCAAAATTATATTCTTCAGTGTTTTAGGTGCAGTAGTTGTACTTGCAGTTGTTCTTGTTGTAGTTGCTAACAGAACAAACTATGTTGTGCTTTATCCTAATCTTGAACAGAGCGAAGCGACTGCAATAGTCAAAGAGCTTGTTGAAAGAAATGTGGCATATAAAGAAACAGATGGTACAATTTATATAGATTCAACCAAAGAAGACAATATCAGAATGGAGCTTGCTAACTTAGGCTATCCGCAAACTTCACTCAACTATGATTTCTTTACCTCTAACATTGGAATTATGACAACTGATTATGAAAAGAAGGTTATTGAAACATATCAGTTGAATACAAGACTCGGCAATATAATCAAGACTATGGAGCCTATCAAGAATGCCGAGGTTACAATCAGCGTTTCAGACAGCAAAGGCTACGCTTGGGAAGAAGCAGAAACAGATGATACAACAGCTTCCGTTAAGGTTACTTTATATGATGGCAAAGAGCTTTCAAGTGACCAGGTTTCAGGTATTAAGCAGTTGGTTGCAAAGAGCGTGCCAAAGCTTTCAAAGGATAATGTTACAATAGTTGACCAGACAGGCAAGGAACTGAATGAAGATAAGGGCGAGGCTACAAGCGTTTCTCTTACTGAATTCAGACTTCAAATAGAAAAACAAATCGCCAAGGAAAAGGCTGAAAAGGTTGAAAAATTACTCAAAGCAGCTTATGGCGAGGATAAAGTTAAGGTTAGTGCAAATGTTGAAGTAAATATAGATAATGCTATCAAAGAAAGCGTTACTTATATACCTTCGGGTGATGATAATACAGGTGTTTTGAGCCATTCTATTGATAAGGCTGAAAACAAGAGAGAGATTAACGGCGAAGGCGGTGTTGTAGGAACTGAAACAAATTCCGAAGCAACATCAACTACAACATACGAAAATGTTACAGACGGCTCAACAATCTATTCTGCAAGTGAAAAGGATTATGAGTATCTTGTAAGTCAAGTTAAAGAGCAGGTACAAAAAGAAGCTGCAAACATTTCAAATGTAACTGTTGCAATCGTTATGGATTGGCCTACTATGAGCGATGACACGAAAGCAACAATTCAGCTTTCGGCAGCTAATACTGCTGGTACAACAGTAGAAAAGGTATCTGTTTTGAATACAGAATTCTACAAGGAAGAAGTTCCACAGGAAGAAAATACAGACCCATTCCAGGGAATGCTCAAATGGATTATTATTGCGGCGGCTGGTGCGTTGCTTATTGCGATAATCGTAATAGTAATAATCGCTGTTATTAAGAAATCCAAGAAGAAAAAGGAAGAAGTTGCTCTTGAAGACCAGATGGAGACAATCTTCGGTGACGACGGTTCAGTTATCAGCACAGGCACAACAGGTAACACTGTTTCAATCGAAGCTATCTCTACCTTGCGTGAAACTCAGAGTACTGAACAAGAACAATTACAAAAGGAAATTCAGGAATTTGCAGGTGAAAATCCTGAAATTGCTGCCCACTTGATTAGACAATGGTTGAGAGGTGAGGATAGCTAATGCCAGAGTTAACAGGTCAGCAGAGAGCTGCGGCTGTTATAGTTGCTCTCGGTGCTGAAAATGCTTCAAAAATCTATAAATATTTGCACGAAGATGAGGTTGAACAGCTCACCATTGAAGTTGCACAGCTTGCACAGTTGCCATCCGAAGACCTTGACGATGTCTTAAAAAGCTTCTATCAGATTTGTGTAACACAAAAGGTTGTTACAGAAGGTGGCGTTGAATTCGCAAGAAGTGTTCTTGAAAAGGCTTACGGTAGCCAAACCGCTGCCGCTTTGCTTGACAGAGTTACAAAATCACTTCGTACAAAAGCTTTTGACTTTATAAGAAAAGCTGACTATAAAAACCTTTTGACAATCATTCAGAATGAGCATCCGCAGACAATAGCCCTTGTGCTTTCTTATGCAAAGCCAGACCAAGCGGCAAGCGTTATTGCGGAATTGCCGAAAGAAAAACAGATTGATGTTGTTGAAAGAATCGCTATGATGGACAGAACTTCTCCTGAAATTACAAAGATTATTGAAAAAAATCTTGAAATGAAGTTCTCGAGCGTTATGTCTGTCGATTTCATGGAAATCGGTGGCGTAAACTACATAGCCGATGTTATGAACAACATCGACCGTTCAAACGAGAAGTTCATCTTCGACGAGTTGAACAGAAAAGATCCACGCTTGTCAGACGAAATCCGCAAAAAGATGTTCGTCTTCGAAGATATTACTATTCTCGACGATATGTCAATTCAGCGCTTTCTGCGTGAGGTTGACCCGAAAGACTTGGTATTTGCACTTAAAGGTACTAACCAAGAGGTTGCAAATACAATCTTTAAGAATATGTCTAACCGTACCGCTGAAACAGTTAAGTCCGACCTTGAATTTACACATAATGTTAGACTTAAAGATGTTGAAGAGGCACAGCAGAGAATTGTTGGTATTATCCGTCGCCTTGAAAATGAAGGCGAGTTAGTCATTATGAAGGGCGGAAAGGATGAGGTAATTGCGTAATGTGATTAAAATGTCACAATACGGTTCGCTTGTTAATCTGCCTTCATATCTCAAACCTACGACAGACCTTGGTAATGCAAACGAAAAAAAGCAGATAGATGCTGACGGTCAATCGGAAGTTAAACTTAAACAGACAGATTCAGCAAAGCTTGACACCGAAAAACCGAACTCTGATGAAACTCAATTCAGCCGAGGAGCTTTGGGTGATGCTTTTGATAAGGCAAAGGAAATTATCGAAGCCGCCGAAGCTTATAAGGTTTCTGCCATAAAAGAAGCTACCGAAAAGATGAACGAGGAATGTTCAAAGCTTAAAATAAAAAGCCGTGAAGAAGGCTTCGCACTCGGTAAGCTTGAAGGCAGAAAGCAGGGTGAAGAGGAGGGCTACAAGTTAGGTTACAGTGACGGGCTTGAAAAAGCCGAAAGAGAAAATCTTTTGATTGTAAACGAACTTGAGAGACTTATAGATGATGTGCAACAGGCAAAGAAAGCAGTCGCTAAAAAATATGAAGATGATTTGCAGAATATTGCAGTTGCAATAGCGAAAAAAATTGTTAAAACAGAACTTGAAACAAATCCAAAAGCAATATCAAGTATTATCAAAAAAGCTGTTGAAGATTATCATAATCAGGAATGGATGACTATAACCGTTTCTGAGAATACGGCTGAAAAGCTTGAAGAATATGATAAAAATATAATTGATGACCTTAAAGGCGTTTCAGGTAATGTGAAAATAGTTGCATCGGCTCAGGCAGAGGATGGAGATTGCTTTATTGAAATGCCTGATTTAGCAATAGATGCAAGCGTTGACACACAGTTTTCCGCCATTGAAAAGGCGATTGAATAAATAGCTGAAAAGGGAGGATTTTAGGCAGTGGATATTCAAACAATAATGGATAATCTGACTAAAACTCAACCCCTCAAATATTTCGGCAAGGTTAAAAATATTGTTGGTATGATGATTGAAGCCACCGGCGTTTCTGCAAAGGTCGGCGATATCTGTATGATTAAAGATTTAGTTAATCAGGATACCGAGATTATGGCAGAAGTGGCAGGCTTTCGTGGTAACAATATTCTACTTATGGCATACGGCGATGTTAAAGGCATAGGGCCAGGCAGTATAGTTGAATGCACAGGGCATAAGTTACAAGTCCCTGTCGGCGATTTCCTCAAAGGAAGAACTATTGATGCAATAGGTAAACCTATTGACGGCTTGGGCGAATTTGAAAATCCCGAATACTTTGACATTGACGCATCATATATAAATCCACTTGAAAGACCTCGAATTTCAGAAACTCTTGAATTTGGCGTTAAAGCCATTGACGGTATGCTTACAATAGGCAAAGGTCAGAGAATGGGTATTTTTGCAGGCAGTGGCGTTGGTAAAAGTACTCTTATGGGTATGATTGCAAAAAATGTTAAGTCTGATATAAATGTTATCGCCCTTGTCGGTGAGCGTGGCAGAGAGTTAAAGGAATTCATAGAAAAGGATTTGGGTGAGGAAGGACTTGCACGCTCGGTGCTTGTTGTTGCAACCTCAGACCAGCCGGCAATGTTCAGAGTAAAGTGTGCGATAGTTGCTACTACAATCGCTGAATACTTTTGCTCAAAGGGAAAAGATGTTCTTCTTATGATGGACTCACTTACCCGTTTCGCTATGGCACAAAGAGAGGTTGGTCTTTCAACAGGTGAACCGCCTATTGCAAGAGGCTATCCACCTTCAATTTACGCTGAATTACCAAAGCTTCTTGAAAGAAGCGGTAATTTCCAAAACGGTTCAATTACAGGCGTTTACACAGTTCTTGTTGAGGGCGATGATACTAACGAACCGATTGCAGATACTGTAAGAGGTATCATAGATGGTCACATAGTTCTTTCAAGAGCTTTGGCACATAAAAACCACTATCCTGCTATTGATGTAGGTCAGAGCATTTCCCGTCTTATGTCTGATATAGCAACTCCTGAACACAAGGAAGCGGCGGCAAACATAAGAAATATGCTTGCAGTCTATAATCAGAATTTAGACTTGATTTCAATAGGTGCTTATAAAACAGGAATGAACCAAAAGCTTGACCAGGCAGTGCAGAAGATAGATGCTATAAATGATTTCCTGACTCAGCGAGTCGGTGAAAAATTTGAGTTTGACGAAACGATTAAACTGATGCAGGAAATTTAAGGTTTGATTTAATATGAAAAAATTTGTCTTCAAATTAGCGAAAGTCAAAAGTTTCAAGGAGCAGACTCTTGAAGTAAAAAAAGGCGAAATGCTGAATTTGCAGCAAAAGCTTTCTGAAATTGAAAACAGAATAAAAATGCTGAACAATCAATATTCAGAAACAAACAAGCAGATGCTTGAAAAAATGGAAGATGGTATCTCCCCAGGAGATATTTCATCATATAAAACATTTCTCGGCGACTTGGATATAAAAATCCGAAGAAGCGTTACTGAAAAACGCCGTATGTTAGAGCTTATCGAACTTAAAAGGCTTGAAATTGTTGAAGTCAACAGCGAAATATCAGGTCTTGAAAGGCTGAGAGATAAGCAATATGCGGAGTATTTGAAGGAAACGGCAAAAGAACAGGAAACAGCTATTGAAGAATTTGTCAGTCAGGGGCACGGCAATATGCAGTCACTGTAAGGCAGTTCTTGATATAGAAACTATCTTTTAATGGAGGTGAGAAATGAATGATGCAAATAGGGGCTTTTCTACCAACTGCTCCGCAAAATATTCAGCCAGATGATTTGAGTAACAAAAAGTTATCAGCCGATTTAACAAATCAGGGTGAAAGCTTTGAACAGTTACTTAGTGCAGAGGTTGAAATTAACGCAGAACAAAAGTTGGCTTCTGCTGATGAAGCTGTTGAAGAAATTACAACAGAGTCAGGCAGAAAGGAAGAAAAAGACGAATTGCCCTTATTCCAGCAGGCAAACCCGTTGGCTATTGATTTAATTGTCAATGTTGTCAATGTTGTCAATGAAAACGCTGTTAATCAGGCTGATTTGCAGTCAATGGCTGATTTGGTTGAAAACACCGAAAAAGCTTCTGTAAAAGCAGTTGAAGTTCAACCTATGGTTGATTATAAGGCTGTTGAAATCGCTGATAATTCACAGCAGTATTCACAGGTACAGCAGGTTTTACCGTTGCAGCAAAACGCTGAAAGCAAGGTTGAGGCTTTTGATGAAAAGGTTAAAGTAGCTATTAACTCTTTTGAAAAAGCACCACTTGAAGCTAAGGTAGTTGAAACTGAAACAACTGAAACCGCAAAGGCAAATGTAATCGAAAGCACAATGGAGTTTACTACTTCTCAAAAGGTTGAGTCCGAAGCAGTTGAAACACCAAAAACGGAAGGCTTTAATGAAGATTTATTATCAGAATTAAAACTTGAAGTTAAAACCGCTGATGATGCAACTAAAAACACATCTGATGATGTGAAATCCCAAGCAACGCAGGAAACAGGCGTTAAAACACCTGAAAATGTAATGCAAAAGGATACAGTTAAAACTGAACAGACTTCTCAGCAGTTTACCGTTGGTGCCGAAGATGATGAAAAAATCGAGGCAAAGGTTGAAACTGAAATTATCGGTTCAACAGTTGAAAGTGATAATGTCAAAGCCGAGGCGAAAGACACTGCCGAAAAGACCGACAAAAACACTCTTGGCGAGGTTGCTTCAAGCATAAAGCCTAATGAAATTTATCGCAAAGATGATGTTATTGTTGAGAAAGATGAACTTCCTCAGGAAGTCAAGGCACCTGTCAACACTCAGATTATTGACAATATCAAAACTTGTCTGGAAGAAGGCAGAAAAGAATTTGTGATGGAGCTTAATCCCGCAACTCTTGGTAAGGTTCTTGTTAAACTTGTTAGCGAAAGCGGAAAGCTTACTGTTCAGCTTGCAGCTTATAATCCAAAGACACAGGCTTTGCTTATGGCAGGCTCAGAGGATATTAAAAATATCTTACAGGCTGACACAATGCAGAAGGTCGTTGTTGAGGAAAATCAGAATGCACAGTGGCACGAGCAAAACGCTAATCAGCAACAGCAACAGCAGGAACAGCAGCAGAGAGAGAATAACGAGAATAAGAAAAATCAGGAATTCTCAGCAAATGATTTTATAAACTTTATGCAGCTTATGCGTGCAAGTTTATAAGAAAGGAGATTTGCAGATGGCTAACACCATAAACGACTATATGTCATACATCAACAACGCAAACGGTGTCAACAAGTCAAGAGAAGCTAATTCAACAACTCAAAAGAATAATTCTCTTATCAGTTCAGAAGGCTTTTTACAGCTTTTGGCAACTCAGTTGACAAATCAGGATTGCTTAAATCCAACAGAAGATACTCAGTTTATTGCTCAGATGGCACAGTTTACATCACTTCAAGCAATGCAGGAAGTATCAGATTCAGTAAGGCTTCAATACGGAGCTTCACTTGCAGGAAAAACAGCTTATCTTTCAGGTATGAATTCAGAAGGCAGAAGCTATGAAATTACAGGCTTGATTGAAGCAGTTAACTTTTCCTCAGACAAAACTTTAATTATAATCAATGGTTCGGCTTATCCGATTACAGATTTAAAAGAAGTTTTGGCATAATAAAATTTAATATTAAAATCGAAACCGAAAGGTTTGTAGCACGATTTAAAAAAAGAATTTCTCAAAAATTACTAATCACAAGGTAAAAAGGTTTATTGTAGCTTTTGCGTTTGGACTTGAAAAAACAAAAATTATCGATGGAATTTGACTTTTTCAGCAAAAAGACTTCACAGAATGGTGGTTTTTGTGGTATCATATATCAAATAGGTAATGGACGATGCTTATTTAAAACGGATACACAAAATCAGGATTTCATAAACCTTAAATTCCACAGGAATAGGAGAGATGGTCATGGACGACATTCAGTTCCAAAAAAACTATTCCGCATTTATCTATACGGGTAATGCTGTTAATAACGTACCTCAGACAACAGGTAATGTTGACAATGCAAAAACTAACCCTTCAAACAGCGACTTTGCAAACTTGCTCAAACAAAGCATCGGTGAAAAGGAAGGCGTTACTTTTTCAAAGCATGCTATGCAGCGTTTAGATTCCCGTAACATTCAAATTTCTGACCAGCTTTTAACACAAATGAATGAAGCTGTTAAAAAAGCAAGTGTTAAAGGAATCAAAGATGCCCTTATGATTAGCGGACAAACGGCTTTCATAGTTAATGTACCAAGTAAAACGGTCATTACAACAATGAATGGTCCTGAAATGACAAACAATGTATTCACAAACATAGACGGTGCCGTAATTTTATAATAGCTGGACCTTTTAAGGAGGTTATTTCAAATCCCGACTGACAGAAGGATTTGATTTTACGGTTCCCTCTTGTAAAAGAAAGAGAGGAATTTATTATGATTAGATCAATGTATTCAGGTGTTGCAGGCTTAAAAACACATCAGACCAAAATGGACGTTATCGGTAACAACATTTCAAACGTTAACACTTATGCTTTCAAAGCATCAAGAGTTGTTTTCCGTGATGTTTTCTATCAGACAACAAAGAACTCAACAGACGCAACAAGTAATGTTGGTGGTAACAATGCTTCTCAGATAGGTTACGGCTCAAATGTTGCTTCTATTGATGTTAACACAAACCGTTCTGGTATGGTTTCAACAGGTCTTGATATGGACTGCTACATCAACGGTGAAGGTTACTTCGTAGTAAGTGACGCTTCTGGCAATATTCGTTACACAAGACTTGGTGCTTTCTCTTTTGATGGTGAGGGTAACCTTGTTGATGGTAACAATATGCTTGTTCAAGGTTTTGCAGTTTCAGGTACTGAATATCAGTTGCCTATTAACGGCACAATCGTTAACTTCGGCGAAAGCCAGAGTGCAAAGATTATTTCAGGCTATAAGACTAACATAGTTTATGTTCAGAACGCTGCTGATGCAGGTGTTCTTGCTAACGAAGCTGACAAAACTCTTACAATTTCACTTCAAAAAGATGATACAGCTATACCTGCTGTTGAACCTACAATAACAGCTATGGAAACCTTGCTCCAGGACGCTACAAAGTGGTCTTGGGAAGGCGGCACAGCACCTGCAAACTTTGTTGCAGCTGATGTTGCTGGTGACACAACTGTTACACCTGCTGAGGGTGAAACAATTATGAGAGAAGGTTCAGGTAAGGTTGGCGATATCACTCTTTTCGATACATCAGCTATTGCAAAGATTAAGAACACTTATGGTTCACTTATCAGTCAGTCTGTTGATACATCAGGTATCATCACAGGAACAACACAGACAGGTGAAATCGTTACTCTTGGTAAGATTTGCCTTGCTAACATCGCTAACCCTGCTGCTTTGACACTTGACGGTACATCATATTATGTAGATAAGGCTAATACAGGTGACATCACTTTCAACGAGCCAAACGATGGTCTTGTTGGTGGTCTTGTTACAGGTTGCTTGGAATCATCAAATGTTGACCTTGCAACAGAGCTTTCTGATATGATTCTTACAGAGCGTGGTTATCAGGCTTGCTCAAAGATGATTACAGTAAGTGATGAAATGCTTCAAGAACTTCTTAATATGAAGCGATAATCTAAAATAATTACTACGGCTGCCCTTGGGTAGTAACTCAGGGGCAACCGCTTTGATTTGTTGAGGGAGGTATGGCAATGATTGAAGTTACAAACCTTAACGGAAAGAAATTTATTGTAAATGCAGCTTTAATCGAGAAGATTGAGAATATTCCGGAAACAAAAATCACCCTTGCAACCGGTAAATATCTTTTAGTTGCTGAATCTATGGAAGAAGTTTCTAAAAAGATTGTTCAATATAATAGAAGATTTTTTCAAAACTCAATAGTGGTTTGCAAAAATGAAGAAAAACCACAGGAAAATTGATACAAGGAAGTGTTGAGTAAGTTATGGATTTAGCGTTTATAATAGGTTTTGTCCTTTTGGTAGCCTTATTACTTTATGGTATGGGCTTTTCGACTTTGGGCTTGTTCTTTGATCCACAGTCTATCGCTATTACGCTTGGCGGTGTTATCTTTGCGACAGTTATGTCATATCCGCTCACAATATGGGCAAAATTCCCTAAATATGTAAGTCATGTTTTCAAGAAAAACCCTTACGATCCTAAAAAGTTTATTGAACTTATCGTTGACTATTCTCAGGAAGCAAGAAGAAAAGGTCTTCTTTCTCTTGAAGAAAGAGTTATGGCAGAGGAAGACTTCTTCCTTAAAAAGAGCCTTATGCTTATAGTTGACGCTATCGACCCTGCAAAGGTTCGTGAAATGCTTGAAACAGAGCTTGCAAACCTTGAAGACAGACACAATCAGGGTGCTATGCTCTTTGAAAAACTTGCAGGCTTCGGTCCTGCTTATGGTATGATTGGTACACTTATAGGTCTTATAAAAATGTTGGGTAACCTTGACCTTAACAGTGCTGATGGTGCAACAAACCTTACAAAAGGTATGGCTACTGCACTTATCACTACTTTCTATGGTTCAATTCTTGCGAACTCTATCTTTATGCCGATTGCTAACAAGCTCCGTGATAATCACTCAAAGGAAATGCTTTGTAAAGAGCTTATTATGGAAGGCGTTATAGCAATTCAGGCTGGTGATAACCCTAAACACATTGAAGAAAAGCTCAGTGCTTACCTCGAAGAAAAGAAGAGAAGCCTTGAAGGCGGCGAAGGCGGCGGAGAAGAAGGCGGCAAAAAGGGTAAGAAGAAAAAGGGCGAAGAATAATACATAATTAATTTTTGAAAAAATGAGGTGACATAGATGGCAAGAAAGAAAAAAGCAGGTGGTGGCGGTGGCCCTAACTGGCTTGATACTTATGCTGATATGGTTACTTTGTTGCTCACTTTCTTCGTTTTGCTTTTTGCTATGTCAGATATTAACCAGGAAAAATTCAAAGCGGTTATTGAAGCTTTCAACGAGTTGGGCGGAGTAAATACAACCTCTACTCAATCTGCTGATTCAGGCGAAATAGGCGGAGATTCACAGTCCTCTGCCGGTGAAGTCGGAAGTCAGGCAAGTGCTGCTGATGCAGTTGAAAACTTTGATGATATATACGATTATTTGAAAAAATATATCGAAGAAAATAATCTTGAAAGTTCAGTTACAGTTTCAAAAGGTGAAAATTATACTTTTATCACTTTCAGAAAAAGTATTCTTTTTAATGGCGATAGTTACACTCTTAAACCTGAGGGAAAACAAGTGCTTGACTTCTTATGCAACGGTCTTGCAAATGTTTCCAACCAGATTGAAGAAATGCGATTTTATGGCCATACGGCTCAGACAGAGGTTAATATGTCCGCCGACTTACAAGCGTGGGACAGAGAACTTTCTTCAAGAAGAGCCGATTCAGTTTTGTTATATGTTCAGTTAAAGGGCATTTTTGATGACCCTGCAAAGCTTATCTCAGAAGGTTATGGTGAATTCAGACCGCTCCAACCTCACGATGGTACAGAGGCTACAAGAGTTGTAAACAGGCGTGTTGAGATTTATCTTTCAAAGACAGGCGGAAGCAATCTTACTCTTGATGAAATATATTCTGATTTAGGCATAAATTCAAACAATGAGGAAGAAACAACGGCGGCTAATAATGCCGAGCCAACAACTACCTCAGCCGAAGGAACAACTGCGGCAGAACAATAAATTAGCGTTCAATACATTCAGACCTTAAAAATCTTATTTTAACGCACAACTATAAGATTTGTTTGATTGTTCTTTTCATATTAAGTGCGAAGGATGGTGTTATTTTTGGCAGAAGTATTGTCTCAGGCGCAAATAGATGCTTTGCTTGGTAGTCTTCAAAGCGGCGATTCTGATTTGAACGAAGTAGAAACTACATCAGGCAGCAAGGTTAAAGATTATGACTTTACATCTCCAAAACGATTCACGAGAGAGCAACTTAAAATTATAAGTAATATATATGATAGCTTTACCCGATTGTTTTCTCTTCATTTGGCAAGTATGCTTCGTATTCCTTGTGAAATGGAAGTTGTCGAGGTTGAAGAAGAAAAATACCGTGAGTTTAACAATGCTCTTGACGATTCAGTTCTTATAGGCTTATACAATGTTGATACAGGCCCTATAAGAATAGGTGATGACGATAAGGTTGTTATGCTTGAAGTGAACCGACAGATTTCTTTTTCTATCATTGATAGACTTCTGGGCGGTAATGGTTCAGGCTATGCGATTGACAGAGATTATACAGATATCGAATTATCCTTGCTTGAATATTTATTAAAACAAGTTTCTTCTCTTATGCAGAATGCTTGGAGTAACTTCGTTGAAGTTGACCATCATTTTGGCACAATAGAAACAAATTCACGACTTGTTCAGATTATTCAGCAGGATGAAGCAGTTGCTATTGTTGTTATTAAGGTTACCATTGGTGAGTTAGAGGGAAACATCAATGTTTGTATGCCGGGTAACACTCTTGATGCTATATTCAAGTTCTTTGACCTTAAATATGCAAAAGGTAAGAAGAGCAACTCAGAACAAGACCAGATACGAAAAGACAGTATCACAGACGGCTTGAAAGATTCAAATCTTGATATTTCTGCTGTTTTGGGTACTTCTCAAATAAGTTTACACGAATTACTCAGTTTGCAACCGGGAGATGTTATTCCTCTCAATTCGGCTGTTGTTGGCAACAATATTGTTGTTAATGTTAAAGGGATTCCTTGGTACAAAGGCTCTGTCGGCATAAAGAAAAAGCATTATGCCGTAAAATTGAGTGATATTTTATAGATTTAAGATTTATCTTAAAATGGGTGTAATATGATTAAATAATTTATTGGAAGGTGATCGATTTGGCAGAACCACATGTTTTCACCGAAATGGAAACAGATGCCATTGGTGAAATTATGAATATAAGTATGGGCTCCTCGGCAACAACGGTTTCCGAATTGCTTGGGCATCCCGTTACTATTACAACGCCTCAGGTTCAGATAAGGAATGCTTCCGAGCTTGAATTCAGCAATCTTGAACCAGCTGTTGGAGCTGAAATTTCTTATGTTCAGGGACTTGATGGTAAAAACGTAATGGTTCTTAAACAATCAGATGTAAGAGTTATTGTCGGTTGTTTGCTTCAGCAGGAATTTTCTCCTGAAGAATTTGAACTTGATGAAATGGCAATGGGTGCTATATGCGAAGTTATGAATCAGATGATGGGTGCTTCTTCAACAGCCTTATCTCAGTTCCTTAACAGACCTATCAATATTTCACCACCTTCCTCTTTCATTATCGAAAGTGCAGATGAATTTAAACATAAGTATTTTGATGATAAAGATTCAATAGTTGTTGTTTACTTCAACCTTTCAGTTGGAGATTTGATAAACAGTGAATTTATCAGCGTACTTTCAACAGACCTTGCGCTTGAACTTGTTTCAATGTTCGGCTTGGGCGATGGTTCAGACCAGGTTGCTCCGATGGAAGAACCTGCACCTGCTCCAGCACCAGCACCAGCTCCTGCACCAGCAGCGGCGGCACCAACGCCACCACCTGCACCAGCACCTGCTCCTGTGGCTCCGCCACCACCTGCACCTGCGGCACACGCTGGTTATGCAGAAGCACCAAGACAGGCAAGAGTTGAAGATAACTATACAGTAGCAAGAGCGGAATATGCAAACTTTGATGCACTTGCGGCTCAACTTAACGAAGACCAAAGCTCAAATCTTGATATGATTCTTGCTGTTCCACTTGAAATAACAGTTGAAATAGGCAGAACAAACAAGAAGATAAAAGAAATTCTTGATTTCAGCCCTGGTACTGTTGTTGAACTTGATAAACAAGCTGGTTCACAGGTTGATGTTTTCGTCAATGGACAGCCTATCGCAAAGGGCGATGTTGTTGTTGTTGATGATTACTACGGCGTAAGAATTACAGATGTTTGCAGTAGTAGTGAAATTATTAAAAATCTTTAATAATAAAACAATTAAAATTCCTTATAGGAGGTAAAATAAATGGGTAAAAAGATTATGTTAGTGGACGACGCAGCTTTTATGAGAATGATGATTAAAGACACTCTCACTAAAAACGGCTACACAGAAATAGTTGAGGCAGGTAACGGTGCTATTGCCGTTGCAAATTATCAGACAGAAAAGCCAGACCTTGTTATTATGGATATAACAATGCCTGAAATGGATGGTCTTGAAGCCCTCAAACAGATTAGAGCTATGGATTCTGAAGCAAAGGTTGTTATGTGTTCTGCAATGGGACAGGAAGCAATGGTTGTTGACGCACTTAAACAAGGTGCAAAGGACTTCATTGTTAAGCCTTTCAAGCCAGACCGTATAATGAAAACAGTCAATAACATTTTAGGTTAATTTTGTCTGTTGCACCTTCGGAGGTTTGAATTTTGGAAACTTTTAAAAGTATAATGTCACTTTTGCTTTCTCTTGCGGGGATAGCACTTGTTCTTTACCTTTGCTATTGGCTTAGCAAATTTACCTCAAAGAAAATGGGGGTTTCAACAAAATTTGCAAGGAATATGA
>JAILBY010000112.1 GCA_024680655.1 Clostridiales bacterium
TTTGATTTTTGCCTGCCATTCGATGTTTCCGCATTCAGCGGCCATGCGAACTTCGTCAGAAGAAGAGAAGCGCTTGCCCTCTCCCTTGGCGCCCGGTTTTACGGAAGTCATATAGTAGATTCCCAAAACCATGTCCTGAGACGGATAAACGATTGTTCCGCCGTTGGCCGGGTCAAGCAAGTTTCTGGCGCTGAGCATCAAAGTCCAGCATTCCATCTGAGCGGCCTGAGTAAGAGGAACGTGAATGGCCATCTGGTCGCCGTCAAAGTCAGCGTTAAAGGCTTTGCAGGCCAAGGGGTGCAATTTAAGAGCCTTGCCTTCTACCAATACCGGTTCAAAGGCTTGGATTCCCAAGCGGTGCAAAGTAGGAGCGCGGTTCAACATAACCGGATGCTCGCTTACAACTTCGTCAAGAACGGCGAAAACTTCGGGGGCTTCCTGTTCAACGTAGAGCTTGGCCTTCTTAAGGTTGAAGGCGACGCCCTTGTCCATCAATTTTTTCATGATGAAAGGCTTGAACAATTCAAGCGCCATCTTTGTGGGAAGGCCGCACTGCCAAAGCTTGAGTTCCGGTCCAACAACAATTACAGAGCGTCCTGAATAGTCTACGCGCTTTCCGAGCAAGTTCTGGCGGAAACGTCCCTGCTTTCCCTTGATCATGTCGCTGATAGACTTGAGCGGTCTGTTTGAGGCGCCCTTTACGATTCTCTTTCTCTTTGAGTTGTCGAACAATGAGTCAACGGCTTCCTGAAGCATTCGCTTTTCGTTGCGGATGATGATGTCAGGCGCGTTCAAAGAAAGCAATCTCTTAAGGCGATTGTTGCGGTTGATTACGCGGCGATACAAATCGTTAAGGTCGGATGTGGCGAATCTTCCTCCGTCAAGCTGAACCATAGGCCTAAGCTCTGGCGGCATTACAGGAACAACGTCCAAAATCATCCAAGAAGCCTTGTTTCCAGATGAGCGGAAATTTTCTACAATTTCAATGCGCTTAAGAAGGCGCTTGTCGCTCTTGGCTCCCTTTTCAATCATCTTTGCGCGAAGCTCGGTTGCCAAAGCGTCAAGGTCCAAGCCTTCAAGCAAAGTCTTTACGGCTTCGGCGCCCATGCCGGCTGTAAAAGCCTGGCCGTAGCGTTCCTGAGCCTCTCGATACTCGTCCTCGGTCAAGAGCTGCATTTTCTTAAGGTCAGTCTCGCCGGGATCAATAACGATGTATTTTTCATAATACAAAACGCTTCTCAAAGCGGCAACCTGCAAGTCGAGCAACAAACCCATGCGGCTTGGAACCGAGCGGTAATACCAAATGTGGCTTACCGGCGCGGCCAATTCGATGTGGCCGGTGCGCTCGCGGCGAACCTTAAAGTGAGTTACTTCAACGCCGCAGCGGTCGCAAATAACGCCCTTGTAGCGGATTGACTTGAACTTTCCGCAATAGCATTCCCATTCCTTAGTGGTTCCGAAAATGCGCTCGCAGAAAAGTCCGTCGCGCTCCGGACGCAAAGTGCGGTAGTTGATTGTTTCAGGCTTTTTTACTTCGCCGTAAGACCAAGCTCGGATGGTGTCCGGCGAGGCCAATTTTATTTTAATACTGTCAAAATCTTCGATATCGCGCATTATTCATTCTCCTTGTCAAAGCCGCTGGACGCTTTGTCAATCAATTCCTGATCGCGTTCTGTAAGGGCGATTTGCTTTCCCTTAGCGTCATAAATCGTAAAGTCAAGAGCCAAGCCGCGCAATTCCTGAACCAATACGTTGAATGATTCCGGAACTCCGGCTGGAGTTGAAGGTTCGCCTTTTACGATTGACTCGTAAACTTTTGAACGGCCGTTCATGTCGTCGGATTTGATTGTCATCATTTCCTGCAATGTGTTGGCCGCGCCGTAAGCTTCAAGCGCCCAAACTTCCATTTCTCCAAGGCGCTGGCCTCCGAACTGGGCTTTTCCTCCCAATGGCTGCTGAGTGACCAAAGAGTAAGGGCCGGTTGAACGCGCGTGCATTTTGTCGTCAACCAAGTGGTGCAACTTCATATAG
>JAILBY010000243.1 GCA_024680655.1 Clostridiales bacterium
AGAGCTTTTTCTTCGCTCATTCTTTACACTTGCGTGTTTTCTGTACTTACTGTGTTAGTACGCTTCAAGTTTTTCTGAAAACTTCATTGAATATTTCAGGGTTCCTTGTCATCTTTCGTTGTTTAATTTTCAAGGTCCAAAAACCAAACACATATTTTTTGTGTTGGACCTACATATTAACATAAATAGGTCTGTTTGTCAACAAAAAAAATAATGTTTTCTGTCAAAAAAAGTCAATTTATTTTGTTTTTAACAAATTCATTTGACTTGCGACAGCTTTAATATAATATCACGCCATAAAATGAATGTCAACACCTTTTTTTAAAAAATTTCAAAATATTTTATTGACTGTTTTTTTTATTGTGATATTATATAATATACATTGATAAAGAAATAAGGAGGCGTTAGTTATGCCGATTAAAATTGATAATGAATTACCAGCAAAGCAGAGTCTTGAAAAAGAAAACATATTCGTTATGACAGAAGGCAGAGCTATAACTCAGGATATACGCCCTCTTAAAATAATCATATTAAACCTTATGCCGACAAAGATAGATACAGAAACTCAGCTTTTAAGGCTTTTGAGTAACTCGCCTATTCAGGTTGACATTGAACTTTTGCAGACTGCAACTCACAAAGCAAAAAACACATCTGAGGAACATATGCTGAAATTCTATAAGGTATTTGATGATATAAAGGACAGCAAGTTTGACGGTATGATTATAACAGGTGCACCTGTTGAACAGCTCGAATTTGAAGAGGTTGAATACTGGGATGAGCTTTGCAAAATTATGGAATGGTCAAGAACGCACGTTTATTCAACCTTTCATATATGCTGGGGTGCTCAGGCAGGTCTTTACTATCATTATGGAATAAAGAAATATCCGCTTGATGAAAAGATGTTCGGTATATTTCCTCACCGCCCTCTTGACAAAGAGCATCCGCTTTTAAGAGGTTGTGACGATATTTTCTATGTTCCACAGTCAAGATATACTACTATAAAAACAGAAGATGTTGCAAAGGTAAAGGATTTGCAGATTATTTCTTACTCTGATATTTCCGGAATTCATCTTGTTTCTGATATGGATTGCAGAAATTTCTATTCAACAGGTCATTCCGAATACGACAGAGATACATTATTAAAAGAATATCTGCGTGACAAAGAAAAGGGACTTAACACAAAAATTCCTTATAATTACTTTCCTGATGATAACCCTGAAAACACTCCGCCTCTTATATGGCGTCAGACGGGCAATCTCATTTTTTCAAACTGGCTCAACTATTTTGTTTACCAGCGAACACCTTACGATTTGACAACATTATAATAAAATCAATAACATCAAAAAAGCTTGCAGTTTTCTGCAAGCTTTTCTATTTAGTCTTTAAACAGTTGTACCCAGTAATAATTTCCGCTCAATTCATAGCAACCTACACCAAGCTTATTGAATTTTGTATTTATCATATTTTTATAATGTCCTGACGAGCCTTTCCATCCCTCTGAAACAGAATCTGCTGTAAAATAGCCCTTTGCAATATTTTCACCAACAGCAGAATAGCTGATATTCATATCTTCAAATATTGAAAAACACTCTCTGCCGTCTGGTCTTGTATGACTAAAAACATTACTCCAAGCCATTTCAATCGCTCTGATAGTTGCTGCCACACACAAATCATCATCAAGACTCAACGGCTGTGCACCCACCTCTGCCCTATAAGAATTCGTGTTTGCAAGAACAGCGTTCATTTCATTCGTTCTTTTCGAGCAGACGGAAACAGCCTCAGGCTTAATCTGTTGAGTAGTTACATTAAAGGTTGAATAATCATAGCTTGAAGAATTTTCTATCGTTGTTATTTTCGTTCCATACTTATAAGTAACGGTAGTTTTTGGAATTTCTTCCACTTTGGTTATTGCATTTGCCTTAGTCGTCAAAACAACAGCTTTTGTAGTTTCATTCTTTACCGTTGCCTTTGTGGTAGTTTCAGCAGGTTTTTCCGTTGTTTCACTCGGCTTTGTTTCTTCTGTTGTGCTCTCTTGATATAGCTGAGTAGTTTGTTCAGTTGTCTGCGTATTGTTGATATCATCAGACCTTCCGCAAGCACAAAGGCTTACACAAAAAGCAAGGCAGATAAGCAAAGCAGAAATTCTTTTATTCACAAGCATCACTCTTTCCACCTAAAAATTATAATTCATCGCAACAATAATCGTCAATGCAAAAAAAGTGGCAATATTTCATCAAGAATTTTCATTTTCTGACATCATATTTTCTTCGTTTACTGCTTCATTTTGCTGAACATCATTCTCAACTCTGTTTTCTTCTGTATTATTGTCTGTTACCTGCTCTGTCTTTGGCTGATATTCAGGAAGTTCAGGCTCTTTCTTGAAAAGAAAATCAGGCACTTCATCATAAGCATACGCTCTATTGACTATTTTGAATGCCTCAACACAAAAATTAGCGGTAATAGGCAAAGGCTCAATAACAGGGCACTCGACTCCGCTACGATAAGCAACAGCATCAAGTTTTCCATTGATATAAATTTTAAGCATACCATTTCTTTCGCAAACAAGCGTTGCACATATACTTTCGCCCGTATTTACAAGCGACCTTGAAACAGCACCGAGCTCCTTTGCATAAAAGCGAAGCTTACCCTCTGTATCAATAGAAACATAGTATTCATTACCCTGATAAACAATAAGTTTATTGCTTTGAGTTTCATTGAACTGTACGCAAATTGAAAAATCATTATCAGTAGTAAAGCTCTTTTCAAGAGTTTTGTCCCCAAGCACTATTTCGCCGTTATTTACGAAATCAAAAACAACATCTTTTTCATTATAAGTAAGCTTTAATATTGAATTTATCTTATTGCCTCTCAAATCAGATGCGTTCTGAATTTTCACTTCAATATCCTGACCGACTTCAAATTTATCCTTTGCCCTCATTCTTATTTTGCAATAATCAGCAGAAGCAAAGCAGTCCATAGCAGGTACGCCGTTTATAAGATAATTTTCAGCGTTTGCTATAACAGGTCTGTCAAAAGCAATAATTATAGATTGTTCATCAGCAGTTTTTTCCCATATAATTCTCGGTGTTCTTTCAGCATTCTTTGAGAACTTGAAAACAAAAACATCGTGAGGTTCAAGAGTTAAAGTTATGCTGTCACCATACTTATATTTATTTTCATCGTTTTCGGTATTAAACGGAAGAATTGAAGTTTTTATCAAATCTATTGCATCATTTGAAACGCCTATTGATGAATTTATATTAAGCACAAAATCCTGTGAAAAATCAGACGGATTTCTCAACGCAACTATTCCCTCTGTCCCCTTCCACGCTGAATAGCCATAGACCTCACCATAAGACGGAATTCCGCCTATCATCTTTGAATTTTCAAGTATTTTCTGATTAGCCTTTGCCCAGGAAATAACCTGAGCGTTAATCTCCCATTTTTCCTCATTGAGCATAGACGGAGAATAACTCATTTCCCAAAAAGCAGAGCCTTTTACGGCAGTCATATACATATATTTTCTGAAATTTGCAGTATTCATCTTAAAACCTGCTTTTTTGCCATAAATCGGGTCAAAAAAGTAGGTTTCAGAAACAGGGAACTGCACCTGCCTTGTTATAAGGAAATTATAATATCTGTCATCTCGGTAAGTCATAAGTGCATCAGCGTCACTCGAACCGAGTTCTTTTTTCTTGTTGTTTTTATAGCAGAAATCAATGTTTTCAGTGTTCTGTATCCATACAGTATTAACCCATTGTAAAAGCCAAGGGCTTACCATAGCGTTATTTTTAACAGTTACCCAAAGCTCTTTTTCTTCTGCCTTTTTCATATTACGCAATTCAGAAATAATACCGAGCCATTTTTCCCAGAAATCAGTAGTAAAATACATATCGTTATATCCGCCGATAATATGCCTATGATTTTTACTTTCACAAGGTCTTGACGGAAAATTATCAAGCTTTATGGAATTTATGTTATATCTTTTAAGGCATTCCGACATAAAGTCAATAAAATTCTTTCTGTAAATTTCATTAAGCGAGCATACTTCTTTCGCCTTTTTATTTACAAAGCCTTTTCCGCCCATTTCAACACGCTTTGCAAATTCATAGTCCTCACCGCTTACACCTATCCATAAGCCAAGCGGAATATTCATAAGCCTTGAAATCTCATTAAGCTTTGGAAACCCATTTGCAAACGAACTGTTAAAGTTCCAGAAAGAACCTTCAACATCGTGCCAGCCTTTTTCAATTACAAAAGACTGTAACGGCTCAACGCCATTTTGTGAAAGACCTTTTTCCATTTCAAAAAAAGTCTTTGTAAGATTTTCTTCTGAAATTTCCTTTTTCTTATCAAACCAGCTATTATACTGTAAACGGAAAGAGCGAGGAAGCTGTATCGTTCTTATATAAGCTATAAAATCATTGCATCTTGTATCATCATCGTTATTTGCACACGCACCTATAACCGTATTCCAAGCACAATAGAGTCCGTTTTCATTTGTTTCAAGTTCTTCAAAATTCTTGCCTGAATAATATCTTATAAAAGCCGTTCTGTTTTCTATCCTGTTATCAGTTGCCGGAAATTCAGAGCCAACAAAAACAGAATCAAGATAAATCGGCTGACCAAGGAAACGATTAAATTCTGCGATATCCTTTCTATTGCCTTCTGGGTGAGTCCACGAATTCATAAGAGTATTATCAGCAAGCACAAAATGTTCAAGGTCGATATAATCAATATTGAACTTTTCTCTGTTTGCTTTATCAATATATATAAAGACTCTTTTTCTCATAAAATGGTCGTCTTTATTTATAACTATCAATTCTTTAAATGAAAATACTGCACCTTTAAAATTATAAGGCTCAAAAATTATTTCAATACATTTATCAAAGCCGTTGCAAACGCTTTCCTGAATTACCTTCACCTTCAAATCGGCTGATGAAATGCTTTTTTTCTTAATAAAATTGACAACAAATTCATAGCACACCTGCGGGACAATTTCCGTAGGTGTTGCCGTTCTGAAATTTATTATTTTTGCAGTCTTTAAACGCTTACTATCGTCAACATAAAAGGTTCTTGAAATAAAGCTGTTGCCTATTGTATAAGCACCGCCGTTTTTGGTTATGTAAGCACCGTACAGCATTTTTTCATCTCCCGATTATCATTTATTAAAAAGATTTTTTTGCAGTTCATAGATTTCTCTGCGTCGTTTTTCTTCCTCGTCAAGCGAATGTGAATATACTCCCTCTTCATAAGTCAGTATCATTCCCTCGTAGCACTCAAAAGGAATTTCAGAAAGTTCTATTTTGACCTGTTCGCCATTTCCGTTTTCGCACACAGCAAGGTCTTTTTCAATTCTATCTATAACAAGCCTTTCCATAAGTTACCTTTCCGTCAGCACCTCAATATTTTTCCCGTCCGAGGTAATAACTATATTGCCGTTTTTATCTGTTCTTTTTATTGAAACAGAATACTTTTCAAGCAAATCGGTCACCTTTTTGTCAGGGTGTCCGTAGCTGTTGTTTTCACCGCAGGAAATAATTGCAAGCTGTGGTTTAACAATTTCAAGCAATTCCTTTGAAGTTGAGGACGAGCTTCCGTGATGTCCTATTTTTATAACATTACTTCTTAAATCTGCACCGCTTTTAATTATATCACTTTCCGCCTGCTTCTCAGCGTCACCCATAAACAGAAATGAATTGTTACCATAACTGAGCCTTGCAACAACTGAATAGTTATTGAGGTCATCATAATCGTTTATCGGTGCAATAATCTGCAGCAAAGCGTTACCAAGCTCAAAGCTTTTTCCGTTTTCTGCCTTTATAACATTTGCACCCGATTTTGAAATTGCAAGCAAAAGGTTTTCATACTTCTTCGTTGTTGGCACAAGCGAGGCTTTGATTTCAGGCATAATTATATTCTTAACCTCTATCTTCTCAATAACCTTTGCCATACTGCCTATATGGTCGGTATGCGGGTGCGTTATTATAACATAATCGAGTACAGAAATCTTCTCTTTGTTTATATAATCAATAATTTTGTTCTCATTAGAACTTTCACCGCTATCAATCAAGAGTGCTTTGCCGTTGCTCTTTACGAAAATGCAGTCACCCTGACCGACATCAAGAAAATGAACGCTGAACTCCGAGTCGGTTTCTTGTTTGTCATCACTTAAACCAGCCGAGTAAAAGAGCTTTTCCCACGAAGGCAGAAAATCAGAAAGTCCGAGCTTTGAGGAAAAAGTCATAATGATTGAAAGTATCAGCAGACAAATTCCTAAAATTGCACTTATTTTCTTTTTAGTCAACCCTTTTCTTGTATTCGGCATATAAATTCCCTTATTTAATATAGATTAAAAAGCAATTATTCTTCAGCATTTTCAGTTTGAACTTCATCAGTATCATCTGATGCCATAGCGATTTTTTCAAGCCATTGTTGTTTTGTCATATTAACCTTTCTCGGCTTGCTTCCCTCGTATGGTCCTATAATTCCTCTTTCTTCAAGCTGGTCGATAATTCTGCCTGCTCTTGCATAGCCAACAGAAAGCTTACGCTGAATAAGAGAGGTTGAAGCCTGCCCGTTTTCAACAACAATTTTGATTGCATCTTCTAAAAGTGCATCACTTGATTCACCAAGTCCGTCAGAGTCAGAATCGGCTTTTGACTGTTCTGCCGCAGCGGCTTGTTTTTCTATTTCCTCTGCAATCTTTTCATCATAGTTTGCATTACCTTGATTTTTAACAAAATCAACAACCTTTTCAACCTCTTCATCTGAAAGGAAACAGCCTTGAATTCTTGTCGGCTTTGTTGAACCAACAGGGCTGAATAAAAGGTCGCCATTACCGAGTAACTTTTCAGCACCAACGCAGTCAAGTATAATTCTTGATTGCATAGCGTCCGAAACGAACAAAGAAAGTCGGCTTGGGATATTTGCTTTGATAAGACCTGTAATAACATCAACACTCGGTCTTTGAGTTGCAATAATAAGATGCATACCAGCCGCACGAGCCATCTGTGCAAGACGGCAGATAGAGTCTTCAATCTCCTTTGGTGCTGCCATCATCAAATCAGAAAATTCATCAATAAATATAACTATATGCGGCATCTTTTTTAATTCAGGATTATCCTTATTCTTTTCAACCATTTCATTATAGCCTTGAATATTACGGACACCTGAATTTGAGAACATTTTATATCTTAAAAGCATTTCTTTAACTGCCCAATTCAAAGCACCGCTTGCTTTCTGTGGGTCAGAAACAACGGGCACAAGCAAGTGAGGAATACCATTATAAACAGTAAATTCAACTTGCTTAGGGTCAATCATAAGAAGCTTTACTTCGTCTGGCTTTGCATTGTAAAGAATACTTACAATCATTGAGTTGATACAAACAGATTTACCTGAACCCGTTGTACCTGCAATAAGCAAATGAGGCATTTTACTAAGGTCAGTGCAAATAATATTACCGCCTATATCCTTACCGAGTGCAACATTGAGCTTGCTCTTTGCACTGCCGTTTTTGAACTGTGTTGTATCAATAATCTCTCTTGCAGTAACCATCTGCCTTGTTTTGTTAGGCACTTCTATACCAACAGCCGCTTTACCAGGAATAGGTGCTTCAATTCTTACACCAGAAGCAGCAAGGCTCAACGCAATATCGTCAGCAAGACCTGTTATCTTGCTTACTCTTACGCCAGGTGCTGGTTGCAATTCATATCTTGTAACAGATGGACCCGTGCATATATCTGTAATTGTTGCCTTTACGCCAAAGCTTGCCAATATCTCAATAAGCTTTTCAGCGTTATTTTTCAATTCATCTCCGAATTTACCGCTTGACTTCGGCTCTCCCTTTCTTAAAAGTTCAACCGACGGAAGAACATAGTTGTCCGTTGTCGGCTCGTCCTTTTCTTCAACCTTGAATTCTTCTGACTTCTGAGAGCTTGAAGCAGCCGTAACAGCTTCTGCAACTGGTGTTGCAGGCTGAGTAGCCTTTTTTATAATATCATCTAAAACAATAGGCTTTTCTTCTGTCTGTTCTTCGCCCTGAATTTCATCATCATCAAAAAGCTCAACAATATCCTTGACTTGTTTACGCTTTCTCTTCGGCTTTTCTTCCTGCTGAACATTAGCCGTCTGGGCGTTCTCGTCCTCTGAAAAATCAAAAACATCTTTTGACGGAGTATCAGGACCTAAATCAACATCAATATTAAAGCGAGGCTTTGGATGTTCCTTTTGAGTAATCTGCTGAACCTTGCTTTCTGAATACTCCTGAACCTTTTCAACGGGCTTTT
>JAILBY010000057.1 GCA_024680655.1 Clostridiales bacterium
TATAAAAAGGATAGCGGAAGCTGTGAACAAATATCTTTCTTTTAATAATTTAATTAAAACAGGTGGAAATATGTATAAAAATTCCGCCTGTTTTTTTGTCCCTTTTTAAAACAAGATTTCCGTTTATAATATTTGAAAAAGTGTATAAAATTTGATATAATAAATACAATGCTATTTTAAGGAGATTAAAAATGGAAAATAAAGCTAAAATTATTGCGGTTGCCGGAAAGGGCGGAGTTGGTAAAACTTCAATTTCAGCAACTATTGTAAAAACACTTGTGGAAAAATATCCGGATAAAAAAATTCTTGCTATTGATGCTGACCCTGCTGTTGGACTTTCTACCGCACTCGGCATTGATGTTAAGCTTACTATTGATGATATAAGAAAAGAAATAGTTGAAACTGTTGAGGACGGTCAGACAAAAGCGGCAATAGAACTTCTTGGCGATGCAAGATACAAAATTTTTGACGCACTTGTTGAAACGGATGGCTTTGCATTTATAGCAGTCGGCAGACCTGAAAGTGCAGGCTGTTATTGTAAGATAAATTCATATTTGAAAGAGGTTATCAGTATCCTTTCAAGTGATTTCGATTTTGTTGTAATTGACGGTGAGGCTGGTATTGAGCAGATTAACCGCAGAGTTATGGAAAAGGTTACTCACCTTATTTTAGTAAGCGATGCAAGTAAAAAAGGTACACAGGTTATAAATACTATCAAATCTGTTGCCGATGAGCTTGTTATGTATGAAAAAATCGGTTGCGTTATTAACAGACTACCAAGTAAGGATGTTATCAATTATATTGATACTAATGGAATTGAAGTGCTTTCATATATCGAAAATGATTCAAATTTGGCAATTTATGATATTGAGGGCAAAAGAATACTCGATTTACCTGGTGACAGTAACGTCGTAAAGGGTGTTGAACAGGCACTTGAAAAATTAGAAATAATTTGATTTTGGAGTAGATTATGAAAGATTTAAAACATTTATTTTATTTTGAAAATCTTTTGCAGGAAGCTAATAACGAACTTGTTCAGAAAGCTAAGGAAGATGGCAAGCTTGTTTTGGGATATACCTGCTACCATGTTCCAGAGGTGCTTTTGAATGTGGGTAACTGCGTTTCAGCAAGACTTCGTGCACCAAGAACAGGTTCTCTTGATATTGCTACATATTATATGAGCCCGTTCCTTTGCGGATATTCAAAGGCTTTGCTCGAAAGAGGCATAGAGGGTGGATATAATTTCTTGGACGCTCTTATGGCAAGTGAAACTTGCTCTGAAATGAACAGAACCTATGAGCATTTTGAGGTGCTTAAATTAGTGCCTAATGAAAAGTTCTTCGTTTCCTTTATGGATGTTCCTTTCAAGGTTTTGCCACATACAGTAAAGCACTATGCTAAGCAGGCAAGGATAAAAATTCTTGACAGATTAAGCGAAGTATATGGCGTTGATACGAGCGACGAGGCACTTATTAAGGCAGTTGAGGAGCACAACGAGGTTTGCCGTCTTATGAAAGAGATAGGCGAATATAGAAAAGAAGATAACCCGAGAATTACGGGCTATGAATATCACATTTTAAGCCTTATTACATATTGCTGTCCAAAGTATCTTATTCTTGACAAGCTTCGTGAAACGGCAGAGGAGTTAAAGACAAGAAAGCCTGACGATAAAAAACAGTTCAGAGCTAAAATTGTTGTTGTTGGCTCTGAAATGGATGACCCTGATTTCACAAAGCTTATTGAAGAAAGCGGAGCGCTTGTTGTTGCTGACCGCTATTGCTTTGGAACAATTCCGGGAAGAGAAGAAATAAAGCTGAATAAAGATGAAGATATACTTCAACAAATCTGTCTTCATTATATGAAAACAAGCGAATGCCCACGCTATATGGCACAGGATAAGGTTTTGCAGAGAAGAAAAACTGTTGAAAATCTTGTTAAAGAATATAACGCTGAAGGCGTGCTTTACGAACAGATTAAGTTCTGCGAATACTGGGGCTACGAAAGAGCACTTGCTTCACACGAGATGACTGAGGAATATGGTGTTCCGAGTGCTTCTGTTGACAGACAATATACTGCTTCATCATCAGGTCAGCTGAGAACAAGAGTTCAGGCTTTTGTTGAAAGCCTTGAAATAAAGAGAATAGCAAAGGAAAGGGAGGCAAAGCAAAATGGCTGATAATTCAAAAAAGCCAAAGTCAAATTTTGGAAAGCTTTTCAAAAAAGGCGAGGGCTTGGGCGACCTTTTCTATGATAACTACAATCTTGAAATTCACAGAGAATGGAGAGGCTTTAAGGATACCTTCTATGATTACTATCGCTGGCTTGTAACCTGGAAAGATATGATTGTTATGGTTCTTAAAGCACCTATCTCAACAGTAAAGGGAATATGGAAATACCGCTGGATGTCTTCATATCTTACAATTCCAGCATTTATAGACCGTCACATATCAGGCTTAAAGGGACCACAGCTCCGTATGGCTCACCTGCACTATAATATGATAGTAAAGGGTGGTTGTGATATAATTCATATGTCTTTTGTTGCAGACGAAAAAATCAACCCGAAAAACAAATATTCAAAGAAGATAGTTCTTCTTGATGAGCTTATTCCGCACGAGGTTATGGCAGGCTTCCCTAACCTTATCGCTATGAACACACAGACAATGCCGATTTTCCTTGCGTCAATGGTTGACCAGCTTATCACTCCTCCTTATCTTGAAGAAATTGAGGCTTACGGCGTACCTGCTGATGTTTGTCCTTTGCCAAGTGCAGAGGCTGGCGTTGCTGTTGCTGATGATTATCCAAAAATGGGAATATGTATGATTAACTGCAATATGCCTTGCGATGGTTCTATTATGACTACATCATTTCAGGATAGAAGATTTAAACTTCCGTCTTACACATATTCTGTACCTTTGCGTTACAATGAAGAGGATGTTCAGGAATATGCCGCCGAGGAAGTTAAGCAGATGATTGAATTCATCGAAGAACAGACGGGCGAAAAGTTTGACTGGGACGCTTATTTCAAGGCTATGCATACCTATAATCAACAGCTTGATTATGAACTTCAAAAATGGGATGTAAATAAAACACCTTATCCTCAGATGACGGGTGCTGCTTTCTGGCTTTACAGACTTTTTTCTTACCATATAAGCGGTGGATATGATAACCGTTTCTTAAAGGTGGATAAAAAAGTCAATAAAATTATGATGAAGGCTTATGAAAAGAAAACACCTTGCTCAAAGGAAATGCGTCACAGAGCTATTGTTTGGTCTTGTCCTGCTAACTACTATACTAATTTTGCGGCTTGGCTTGAAAATTGCTGGGGCATAAATGTTGTTATGGATATGGAAACTATGATTTCATATCTCAAATTTAATGAAACGGATAAAGAACAAGCATACCGTGACCTTGCACTTACATACGAGCGTACAACAATGCGTAAGCATACAAAGGGCGGTTACAGAAATGTTGTTGACGAGCTTTGGCGTATTGTTGAAGAATATAACGCTGATACCGTTATTATGTATGACCAGATTTCCTGCAAGGGTATGGATGGCTTGAACGGTATATTTGACGACCAGGCAAGAGAAAGAAATATCAACTTTATCTGGGTTAAGCAAGACCTTATGGACCCTCGTACAATTTCAAGGCGTGACCTTCGTGAACAGGTTAATAAATATATGACAACTGTTCTTCAAGAAGAGCCTGTTGATGCTACTCTTGTTGATTTTGAAGATGATTTAGCTTGGTAAGCAAAGGAGATATAATATGAAATACTTTGGCGGATGCGATGTAGGCTCTACCTACACAAAATGTATAATACTTGATGAAAACGGCAAAATTGTTGCCGATGTTACAAACAGAAGCAAGATAAATCCGGTTCAGTCTGCTGAACTTGCTATGGCTGACGCTGTGGCAAAGGTGCCTGATTTGAATAGTGCAGAAGAATTAAGCTATTTAATAGGTACTGGCTACGGACGAAACAAGGTGCCGTTTGCAGATGAAAATATAAGTGAGATTTCTTGTCACGCTATGGGCGTTCATGTAACAAATCCAAGCGTTAAGGCTATTATTGATATAGGCGGACAGGATGTTAAGGGTATCGCTATTGATAAAGACGGAACAGTTAAGAATTTTGCTATGAATGATAAATGTGCCGCAGGTACGGGCAGATTTTTTGAGGCTATGGCAAACGCTTTTGAAATGACCTTGCCTGAATTCTGTCAGCTCTCACTTCAAGCAAAGAATACTATTCCTATTACTGCTCAATGTACTGTTTTTGCAGAAAGTGAAGTTATTTCTTTGGTCGGCGAGGGCAAGCCTATGGACGAAATTGCTGCTGGTATTCAGCTTGCTGTTGCTAAAAGATGTTTTGTAATGGCTAAAAAAGCAGGTGCAACTGACAGTATTACTCTTACGGGTGGCTGTGCAAAAAATGAGGGCTTGAAAAAGGCTATTGAAAAGGTGCTTAAAATCAAGGTTGTTGACCTCGATACAGACCCTCAGCTTATGGGTGCTCTTGGTGCCGCTGAATATGCAAGACAAAAGGGACTTGCAAGGGAGGAATAATATGAAGGTTCTTATAATTTTGCTTATTGTTATTGCAGTATTATTCCTTTTGACCTTCACTATCTATTGGTTCAATATGGATATGAAGCTTGTGAAGAAGATATATTTTGCACTTCAAAAGCATTATGATTCAATGAAGAGAGACAGAAAACTGTAATGAATTTTTTTGATAATCTTATAGATGAAATAAAGTCGGGCGTTTCGGCACTTAATCAGAAGAACTATCCGTTCAATAACTGTGTTGAATGGAAGGACTTGGGCAGAAATGAGGTTATTATGCTCCGTGACTCTGCTTTTGAGCTTGACGGAGTAGGCTTTAATCTTGTGACTTCAAGTGAAATAGGCGAAGATTCAGTAACCGTTATCGGCAAGGATATGAAAGAGTTAAAAGAAGATACTGCCTTTGCAAGAATTTCTTTTATTCAGATTGATGATGTTGATGACGAACAGAAAGCCTATGACCTTATTAGGAAGATTGAATATGCAAAATATCATTTCTTTCCAGAGGGCTATATGATGCGTACTACTTCACGCTCAAACAAGGAAAATGTGCGTGTTTCAAAAGACGCTTTAAAATCAGGTCTTGATTTTGAAACAATAGGCTCAATGATGATAAAAAAATACAAGGAAAATCCTTGTGTAAAATCTGTTAAGGTGTTTTTTGTAACTGACGAAAAAGCCGATTTTAAGTTCTTTGATGAAATCGCAAAGAAAAATTATGAAATAACTCAGACATTAAATCATATTATGAATAATGTTAAGTTTGACTGTGATTCCTGCAACCTTAAACCTATATGCGATGAGGTAGAGGGTATGAAAGAATTGCACTTCAAAAATGCAGGTAAGATGTAAAATATTTATATGGCATAAAAAAGGCATCGGGTTTGTGATAAAGCCCGATGTCTTTTAGTTTTATAAATAAACTATATCAAAGCATAACAGGATTTTAAGAAAATAAATTAAAAGAAAATAAAAATATATTGACTTTTTTAAAACCAAAGAGTATTATAAGTATGAAAAGTATGAAAAGTATAACAAATCATACTTTAAGGAGTGAGTGCTATGAAACAACCAAAAGGTAAATATTTATGGACGGCTAATGTCGGAGAAAAAGGTCAGATAGTAATTCCTAAGCAGGCGAGAGATATTTTCGATATAAAGCCTGGCGATACAATAATTTTGCTTGGTGACGAAAAGCGAGGAATTGCAATCCCAGACAAAAAAACTATGCAGAAATTCAGCAGTATTGTTTTTGACGAGGAGGAATAATTGTGAGTAAAATTCTTGAAGTTAAAGATTTATGCAAAGAATATCCGTCTTTCAAGCTTGATAATGTTTCTTTCGCTATTGAAGAAGGAACAATTATGGGCTTCATAGGAAGAAACGGTGCAGGTAAATCAACAACCTTAAAATCAATTTTAAATATTGTTCATCCGAATTCAGGCTCTGTTACTTTTTTCGGTAAAGACTTTTTTGGAAACGAAAAAGAAATAAAAGAGCAGATAGGCTTTGTCGGCGGTGCAGTTGATTATTATAAAAAGAAAAAGATTGCTGATATTGTTAAGGTTACAAAAAAGTTCTATAAAGAATGGAACGATGAGGCATATAAAAAATATATGGATGTTTTTGAGCTTGATGAGAAGAAAACACCAGCAGAGCTTTCAGAGGGAATGAAGGTTAAATTTAACCTTGTTCTTGCTCTTTCACACAACGCAAAGCTCT
>JAILBY010000071.1 GCA_024680655.1 Clostridiales bacterium
ATCGGTAGGTGCATTAAACGGTGCACTTATGTCAATGGGTAAATTTGAAGAAGCATTAGATATATGGGAAAATATGAGTATGGATACCGTATTTACTCAATTTGTTGATAATCAACCTCAATCAATCGAGCGTGCTGTTGCAAAGCTTGCAAAAGAGATGATTTTAAAGGGCGGTGCCGATTATCAGCCGTTAAGAGAGCTTGTTTACTCTCTTATAGAAGAAGATAAGCTTCGTTCTTCGTCTACAAAATTCGGACTTGTTACAACACAGATAAACGCATTAAAGGCAACCGAAGTCCTTATTGACGAAATCCCCGCTAGTAAGGTGGCTGATTATATTCTTGCAAGTGCGGCTTGCTATCCTTTTATGAAATATTATAAAATAGGCAAACGCAAATTTGTTGACGGTGGCTATGTTGATAATATGCCCGTTAAAATGGCATTAAAACAAGGTGCAGACGAACTTGTACTTCTTAATATAGCAACACTTGAACTTTTTGGAAATCTTGAAAGTGACGATTTAAAGGTTCATTATATACATAACAAAAGACCATTTTTCGGCGGTGCTTTTGGTATGATGATTTTTGATGAAACACTTTCAAAGCAGAACATACAGCAAGGCTATCTTGACACCTTAAAGGAATTCGGAAAGCTTGACGGCTGGTATTATTCCTTTGAAAAGGGTGAAGTTGCTCAGGCTGAAAAGCTTGCACCTATTTTTAACAAGAAATTTTCTCAGGTCTTTTCAAATCTTCCGAAAAGCTCTCCTCTTGAAACAATAGCAAGAAATGCTATAAACGATTTATTCAAAGAGTATCAGCCGTTTGAATTTGCACCTAACTCAAAGGTGCTCACCTGTGCTGAAAATGCGGCGGAAATCTTTGATATTAACCCAAGAGAAATCTATACCTTTAAGCAGATATGCAAAATAATTGACGACCGTTTGCACAAAGAAATCAATATTCAGAATTATGCTCAGGCTGAACAGTTTGCCGCAACGCTTGACAAAGGAATAAGCATTGAGCTTCTGAAAACAATAGCAAACGGCTGGGATAAAATTCAGTTTATGCTCTATGCTATGCAGATTTTATTACTTGATAAAATTTCAGACAAGCAGAAAAACCGTCTGTGGCTTATTGCAAGAGTTTCTCCCTCTGTTTTCTGCGGTGCATTATTTTGTTGCGGTCTTTTGAAGAGCAAATAATAAAAAGCACAAAAACACGGCATAAAAAAATAATGCCGTGCTTTTTTGTTCTAAGTACCAAGACCAACAAGAACCTGACTTGCGTTGAACAAGTCAGGTTCTTATTTACCATTTTATCTTAAATATCTATACGGATTTACAGGTGTACCATTTACTCTTACTTCAAAATGCAAGTGAGCACCAAATGAATAACCTGAATTTCCTACAAAACCAATAGTCTGACCTTGTGATACGCTCTGACCTGCTCTTACAGAAATCTTTGAAAGGTGACCATAAAGTGTTGAAAGTCCTCCACCGTGGTCAACTATAACGCAATATCCGTAACTTCCGTTCCAGCCTGCCGAGGTAACAGTACCGCTATCCGCCGCAAGAGCTCGTCTTCCGTAAGCACCTCCGCCCGTTATATCAATACCTTTATGATAACCGCTTGTATATGAGCTTGAATGATAGCCAAAGCCTCTTGTAACCTGACTTATTCCAACTGCTGGCCAGATAAATCTACCGCTTGTTGTTGTAACAGTATAACTGCCTTCACCACTTGCATAATAAGAGCTTGTGGATTTTGTACCTACTCTTATTTTTTCAGTAACCGGCTCTTTTACAACAACTCGGCTGATTTCTTCCGAGCTTACTCTTATGCCATCAACATAGGAAACAAGCTCAGTAACATTTGCAAGTCCTGTCTTACCTGCAACAGCAACCTTTCTTGAACCTTTGTAAAGAGAAGAATCATTTGTTTTTTCTGTTTCATAAGGTATTTCAACTTGCTTTGTTTCGGTTTTCATAACCTTAACACGAATGAACTTAACCTCGTGAGAAACAAGAAGTTTGTCGCCTATATAAATCTTATCATCTTTAATACTCGGGTTAAGAGTTTTGAGCTCTGCCGATGTTGTATCATAAGCCTGTGCTATTGCTGAAAGGCTATCGCCCTCTGTAACCTGATGATAAACTGCTTCCGTCTTTGTTGTGTTAAGCTTTTCGGCAAGTATTTTTGCGTCCCATATAACGCTTTCATTATCAGGATACAAGCCCTGAACATACTCAACCTTTTCAACGAAATCTATAATATCAGTCGGATCATCTGTAACATAATTTTCTTTTATAGCATCAAAAACGCTCAAAGCATCTGTTTCGTTTTTAACTGCACAGATAAATTCACCATCTATATAAATACCGCAAGCGTTTGTGATTTTTGTTTCAGAAGAATCAATCAGCTTGTCACACATAGCAGTAGCATCAAGCAATTCATTTTTCTTTGTTATAACAATATTGTATTCAGGTGTTTTTATTTCAGCCTGAACATCGTCCTTTTGAGCAGAGGATGTATTAAGGCTTAATCTATCATTAGCCTGTGCCTGTGCGTCAAGAAGAACAGACTCATTTGCAACGCAACCTACAACCTCATCATTATATGAAAGCTGTAATGCAAAGGTGATATTATTCCAGAAGCCTATTGTTGAAAGCAAAATAACAAGAGCGAGTGCAGGCACAACAAAATTTGTTATCGTTGCAACAACTTCTCTGTTATCTGTTTTAACTTTGCCGAACGATGCCTTTACCTTTTCGTCCTTTAAGCTTCTTTCTTTCTTCGGCAGAGCCTTATAATCAGCGATTGCTTCTCTAAGGTCCTGCTTTGCAACACGGAATGAATCAACAAATGCGTGAAAGGATTTAAGTGCATATCTGTTTATCGCCATAAAAACAAAACGAAGAAAAGCCTTTAACGCATAAAGCGGTTTTTTGAGTTTCTTTGCCGTTTTTAATGATAAACGCTTGACATAGCGGCAGCACTGTCTGCCCATAAAATAAATGTATATATAAAGCTTTTCAAAGAAAAAAAGCAATAAATCAACAATTTTTGAGTTATCAGAATTTTTGCCGTCTTTTTTCATCCTTTCACCTCCTTGTTTTTATACAACTTAGATATTATACGACATTTTTTGCGTTTTTACAAGTTTTTTGAAACACTCAGCAAGGATAAACTAATTTTTCAACAGTCCAATTTTCAAGAACCTTTACCATTTCAGCAGCCTCTTTTTTTGCACCTTCAAGGCTATGGTCACGATAGTTACCGCATTCCTTTTCTGAAACGCCAGGTATTTCTCCATCATATTCAGAGATAAACTTCATAGCCTGCTGAGTTAATACTATTGCCTTATCTGCTGGAAGTTCCTGAGTAAGGAAATAGAAGCCCGTTCTGCAACCCATAGGTCCAAAATAAACTATGTTTTCGGCATACTCGCTATTGCGTACAAAGGTTGCAAAAAGATGCTCGACAGTATGAATTGCCGCATTTTCCATAACAGGCTCAACATTCGGACGGCGTGTTCTTATATCATAAGTGACAACCTCTCCGTCTATTCTTGATGTATACATACCTCTTGGCAATTTTGTATGGTCTATTGTAAAGCTTGCAATTTTTTTCATTTTTATTACTCCTTTTATTTTACAGGCAAACCGTTCAGGAAAGAAATATCCCCCGTCACCTCTGCCATATTATCGCTTGAAGAAAGGACATCATTAAAGCCTTTTATAAGATAAACAGCATCTTCAAGTGCCATATTATAAAGTTCAAAGAAATCATAATTATATTTTTGGCTTTTATCTTCGGGGAAAAACCATTGATTATGCGAAAGATTAAGATAGTCCCATTTTCCGTCGCTTTCCTTATGGCGCATCATACTTGTAAAGCTAACCTTACTGATAAGCTTTGCAGGTGCTTGCAAAACAGATATAATCGGAATTTTTATTCCTTTATCATCGGTGAGAAAACGCTGTAATTTTATTGTATCATAATAAGCCTGCTCAACCTGATTTATTTCAAGCTGAATATCAAATACTTTTTTTATAACAAACTGCATAAGTCTTGCAATTTGTTCTATATCGTACTTATCCCCCTTTACAGTTTCGTATGTACGGAATTGCCTTGCATCATTATATCCAAGCTTAGTTTTAAGCATAAGCATATCAATATTAAATTCAATATGATTATGGACAAAGCCCTCACCTGCTCTGAACGGCTTTGCTTTAAGTATTTCCTGCTCCATACAATACACATACGGGTGCACCTTTCTGTCAAGTGCATAGTGCAAAAGGAAGCCGTAAAT
>JAILBY010000132.1 GCA_024680655.1 Clostridiales bacterium
GAAAGATTATTTTTTCTTAGAAAAGATTCGATAGTTCAGCCAAGGCATTACAGGATGCAGTTTTTCAAGCGAGCAGAACCATTCCGTGCTTACGGTATTGCTTCCAAGCGCGTCAAAGACATTCGAGAAGGAAACGATTCCGCGCTTAAAGAACTCCGTGGCGTAGTCGGAATAATCGTTCTTATCTACCATTTTCGCCAAACTGCAATCTTGAACCAAAAGCAACTCGCGGGCCGCAAGATTTAGCAAGCGGGTTTTTAAACCGCCGTCGCCAGGAAAGCGAGACACCAAATCTACGATTCTTTCGCTGGCCTTACGCAAGTATCTAATCATCCAAGAGTTTTTGCTTGATATGAAATTCTCGCCGTATGAAAATTCAGAAAAGGCTCCGGGATACGGAGTGATTTTTTGAGCTTTAAATTTTCCTTCAAGCAAATCATAAGGAACCGAAATTTCAATGCCCTCTTCCAAAGACGCGGAAAGCAAAAATTGAAGCCAATCAAAAAATTCGCGCCAAGAAGAAGCGAGTTCCACAGAATTAAAGACCAAACAAAGAGAAACGTCAGTGTCATCGCCCAAAAATATTTGAGCTTTTTTTAACATCTCTGATTTTTCAGCGGCATAATTTTTTGCAGCCTCTTGCATTTTTTGCATCGCAGCTTTTTTTGAATAATTTCCGCCGCTACGATTTTGATAGGACCATGAAGTTTTGGTTCGCGCGTGACCCTCTTTTATAAAAGGAGTCAAAGCTTTTGGAGAAAGTTCCCAAGCCAAATCCTTTGAAGAATCCAAACACTCATCGTTTATTATTTCTTCCGGAGAAAATTCATCCGAAGCGAAAATTGACAAGCCGTTTGGACAACGAGCGTTCATAAATATTCCATTATCAGGCGCGACTTCAGAAAACAAAAAACTTTGAGCCGGCAAAATAGTATATGAAAGGCCGTATGATTTAATCACGTTTTCAATGCCTGGCGCGTATCCCATTTCCGGCAAGAAAAAGCCGTCGCTTACCCTGCCAAAATACTGCTTTATCGCGTAAAGTCCGCTTTCAACCTGGGCGTTCAAGATTTCAGCCATATCTGAAAAATGAGGCATAAAAAGATAGGATCCGCAAGTGGCTAAGATTTCAGCGTAGCCTTCATTAGCAAAAGCGGAAAAAGCCTTAATTAAATCGCAATTCCAAAGCTTGTTGTATTTTTCTTTGTTGTTGTTAGCGACCTTTAAATTTTCCTCAGCAACTTTTAAGGCTGCAGAATCTTTTTTATTGCGTTCGATTTCCTTTTGGCCGAATTCAATCAAATTGTCAAGCCACTTGTTGTATTTCTTTTTTATATCTGAATCAGCCAATATTTCGCAGAGTGTTGCCGAAAAAACCAAAGCGATTTTTGCTTTCAGTTTATTTTCTTTTATAAATGAAAGCAAATCCAAAGCAGGCAAAAAAACATTCGATATTTGCTGATAAACAAGAGAACTTTCGGCCTCGTAAGCAGTCGAGTCGTTTTGTCCAACCTTTATGTAAGGGCAATGAAGATTCAAAATAAAAACTAAATTCTTAGAAGCCATTTTTTTACCTTTATTTAATAAAACGATTGTCTATATCTGTTGTAATGATTTCTCAAAAGTTCAGAAACTCCAGACAAGTCCATAATTTTTGAAACCTTGAGTTTTTCTCCAGGCTTTGCAGCCATTATTGAAGAGCCTTTTGGCAAAAGAATTTTATCCGTATGCGCCAAGATATCGCTTTGTCCAAGACTTTCGGAAATCAAATCCACACGAACGATTTTTTTCTGACCAGGAATTATGACATAATTTTCGCGGTCGCTCAAGTCAAGCTGAATGTCAAACATGTCTTCCGGCTTTTCGTCTTCCATGCTTTCAAAAAAATAAACCGCAAGCCGCAAGGAAGCGCGGCTTGACTTTAATTTTTTTAGAGTCCAATCGCTCAAATCCCACCAAACAAAAAGCGAAATTGGATTCCTCAAAATGACATTGATTTTAGTTTCGTTGTAACTATCCGGCAAAGTGTTGACGTTAATAGAACCGTCTTCATTTGAAAGCGTAATTGTTTCTTTGCGCCGCTCGTTGTTTTCCAACTCGCTGGCAAGTTCTAGCAAGTCGCCAATGATAAACTGTCGATTCAAATCGTCGGGCGCGTCAATGCCGTACTCATCGGCAATATCAAGCAATTCGCTGGATGTCAAGCTTTCCAATTTTGCGCGAGTCAAACGATTGTCTTTTTTCATAATGATATAAATATCTATCAATTTTAAAGCTTTGTCAAGACTGATAAGCCGCGCTTACACTTAATGACAGCCTTTTTTTTAAACTACAACATGCAAGGAAACAAAGTCGCGATCTTTTTTTTAGCGCTAGAAAAACAAATGAAATCCTAGTATAATGATTTGCATGACAACTTATTTGGCAAAACTTGGAGAGCTTACCCTTAAAGGCTCAAACATAAAGCATTTTGAAAAACAATTGCTGCAAAACGCCCGCGCCTATTTTGAAAAAAACGATGAAGTGAAAATAACTTTGCGCGCCGGCAGAATGTATTTTACGGCTGAAGAAAGCTATTGCGATAAAATTGAATTTTGCCTTGAGCATTTAATCGGAATCACAGGCTGGGCAAAAACCCGCGTTGTTGAAAAAAACATTGACGCGATAAAAGACGCTGTGTACGATTTGTGTCTCAAAGCCGCGCAAAA
>JAILBY010000134.1 GCA_024680655.1 Clostridiales bacterium
AGAAGAACTCGAAACTGCAATCAAACAGGCAAAAAATAAAATCCTCGACCTCGCCATCCACGGCAAGCTAGTCCCGCAAGACCCTAACGACGAGCCGGCCGAAGAGCTTCTTAAGCGAATCGCGACAAGTGATAACAGGCCCTACAAGAAGTTTGACGATGAAGTGCTATTTGAGATTCCTAATTCTTGGGCTTGGTCATCAATGAAGAATATAGTAACAATAAATCCAAAGAATGAAATTGATGATGATACACAAGTATCTTTCATTCCGATGACTTTGATTGATTCTGAATACAAAAATACACATGGGCAAGAAGAAAGGCTTTGGAAAGATATAAAAAAAGGTTTCACACATTTTGCAGAAAATGATGTAGCAATTGCAAAAATCTCGCCTTGTTTTGAAAATAGGAAATCTGTCATATTGAGAAATCTAAAAAATGGCTATGGCGCTGGTACAACAGAATTGTATATACTGCGTCCATCAAAAGTTGTTATACCTGAATATATTTTGTGGCTTGTAAAATCGGATAATTTTATCAACACAGGTGTTGGTAATTTTTCTGGTGTAGTTGGTCAACAAAGATTGGCAAGGGATATTGTAGAAGACTTCTCTGTTCCGCTCCCTCCCCTTGCCGAGCAACGCCGCATCGTCACAAAAATAGAAAACCTGTTCAACCAGCTGGATTCCATCCAAAATGAATTAATTTCCTAGTTTGGGCTTGATTTTTTAGCGTAAAAGTGCTATATTTGTAGTAATTCTACAAATAAGAGGTGTTTATGCTTCTAGAAATGAGGTTTTCTAACTTTTTCTCGATAAAAGACGAAATTTCCATTGATTTTAAGGCTGGAAACATAAACACTGCGACCGCCAAGGAGTTGGTCGACAATGTTTTTAAGGCGAATGATGAAACTCTCTTAAAAGTTCAAGGCCTTTTTGGGCCCAACGCTTCCGGCAAATCCAGCATATTAAAAGCGGCCTCGTTTTGCAGGCAGCTTGTGATTGACTCTTTCCAAAACAATGAAGGCGCAACTTTTACATTCACGCCTTTTAAATTTGACGGATATTACGAAAAGCCCAGTTCATTCTTCATCGATTTTATAACTGACGGCATAGAATATGAATACTCCTTTACGCTAACAAGAAATCAAATCCTTACGGAGGAGCTGCATTATTATCCCGGAAAAAGAAGGGCTAAAATTTTTACAAGGAATGAAGCGGCTGGCTCGACAAAATCCGACATCTACAGTTTTGCGGAAGGACAGTTTACAAAGCCACTTGACGTGGCCCAAAGCACAGGAAAGACGACCCTTTTTATTAGCAGGGCAAGCCAAATGGACAGAGAGCTTGCAAAGAAAATTTACAATTTTTTTAGGACGGAACTTTTGATTGGCCTCCCGCAATTGTCCGGGCAATACGCCGTCGAACTTTTTAACAAAAACAAGGAGCTCATTCTAAAAGCGTTAAAACTTGCTGACAGCGACATTTCCGACATAAATGTAAAGATTGAAAAGACTCCGCTTTTTACAGTTGTTCCGCAAGTGACAAGGAACGGAATCCCTGTTCAAACAAACGCCGTTACGCAGGTTGCGGATGTCGTTAACTTTTATACGACGCATAAAAAAAAGTCCGACATTCCGTTCAATTTGATAGCCGAAGAATCGGCCGGAACAATACAAATATTCAATTTGCTTTTGATTTTGCTCGACGTTTGCAAAAACGGCAAGACGCTTTTGCTTGACGAATTTGACGCAAGCCTTCACACTGAATTGGCCCAGTTTATTTTGGACATGGTGAACGCCTCAAAATCCGCGCAATTCTTGTTTACAAGCCACAACACAAATCTTTTGAATGTAAAAAGACTTAGAAGAGACCAAATGCTTTTTACAAACAAAAAAGAAGACGGGTCCACAGAGGTTTATTCACTCTTTGACTTCAAAGACTTTAGGGAAAACATGGACGCGGAAAAATGCTACTTGCAGGGAAGGTTTGACGCGGTGCCTTACATTAATTCTTCGTTTGCGACAATAAAATCGCTTCTTGGAGAAGACTAATGGCTAGAGAAAGAAAGTCAACTCCAAGAAAAATGCGTCCCCAGTTCCTCGTTCTTTGTGAAGGAGAAACAGAGGAAAACTACATAAATCTTTTGCGGCAGAACTATCGCCTTCCAATAAAAATCGTTCCCAAAATCATTGGCAGCAAAGTTTCGCAAACGATTATCAATCGTTATAAAAAGGAACTTGAAGGGCCTGAAGATTCCATCAAAACTTTTATGATGTATGACGGCGACTTGCCTGAAGTCTTGAACAGCCTGAAGAAATGCGACGGCATTCTGCTTATAAGCAAGCCCTGCATAGAAATATGGTTTATCGCCCATTACAAGAAGCCTGCTGAAAAAGAACTTTCCAGCGACCAGTGCGTAAAACAGTTAAAGTCAATCGCTGGCTGGGAAAATTATAAAAAGGCTTTTCTAACTTTACCGCAAGAAACAGAACTCTGGAACAAAAGACTTTCCGCTGTGTCAAACATGGAAAACAAGGCGGTTGATTCTAAAATATACAGTTCTGTTTTTGAGTTTATTAAGATTCTGGAAGAAGAAGCCGCAAAGAAACAGTAAACGATAGGGTGTTGTTAAGTGGTTAACCGACTTTTCAACACCCTATCTATTATCACCACGTCACAATTTGATCAACAATTTCCTGTTGCTCGCTGGCAGTTCGACGCAAATAAATACGCGTAGTCTCAATGCTTTCGTGCCCCATTAAGTCTGCGAGCAACGAAATATCATTGAACTTTTCCAAAAAGTTCTTAGCGTAACGATGCCGGAAAGAATGAGGATAAACAACCTTTGTGCTTATTCCATATTTTGCAGCATAAGTTTTAAGTTGTGTGGCAATACCGCGCGTCGTGATACGTTCTCCAAAACGGTTAAGGAAGACATAACCAAAAGTCCTGTTTATGGAATTAAGCCAGACTTTTGCTTCTTCGCGAAGTAGTTTTGGAATGTACAATCGGCGGAGTTTTCCGCCTTTGGAATACAAATCAAACCAACCAATGTTTACGTGCTCAACTTTGATTTGAGTTAGTTCGCTTACGCGAGCGCCAGTTGCGCCAAGAAACCAAACAACAAAATACCATTCTGTATTTCCGTTCGCTTTAAGTTGCGCCTTGAAGTATTGATAATCTGCATTGCTTATTACGTTTTCAAGGAAGTTCTTTTGCTGAACTTTTACCTGTTTTAGCTGCATTTTATCTTTGCCTGTAAAGACAAGATACTTGTTAATCGCCTGAATGCGGAGATTCACAGTCTTTGGCTTAAAGTATTCTAAAAGCCAGCCTTTGTAGGCAAGAAGATTTTCTTTTGAAAAATCTTCATAATTTTCTGTGTAATACTTAATAGTCCACAGATAAGAAGTGACAGTATTTTCTGAAAGATTTTGCTTCCTTAAATACTGTTCAAAGGGGATGTGTTCATTTTGCTTTATCATAAAAGCCTCCAATAAGTTTTTTGCGCCAAAAAGCGCCTTATTGATGAGTTTATCTTCTTAATGCAGGCCTTATGAGAAGGTGGAAGAGGAAGACTGTCCTTTTGCACTTCCAAAATCATGGTTATGGATGAAACTTCCAGATTTATGTACGATTCCAATTACTGATGGTACTCATAAAACACCAACTTATTCTGATAAAGAAAATGGAGTACCATTTCTTTCTTCCAAAGATGTTACATCAGGAAAAATTGATTGGACGAAAATTAAATATATAACCAAAGATTTGCACACAGAATTATATAAAAGACTTTCTCCCCAGAAAAATGATATTTTATTAGCTAAAAATGGAACGACTGGAGTTGCTGCTCTTGTTGAAGATGATACTATTTTTGATATTTACGTCACTCTCGCAGTGTTACGACCAAATTGTAATTTCGTCAATCCAAGATATTTACTTTCAATTATAAATTCACAATTTTGTAAAAACCAGTTTAATGACCATTTAACTGGTATTGGAGTACCTAATCTACATTTGGTTGATATAAATAAAACTATAATTCCTCTACCGCCAGCATCTGAACAAAAAAGAATTGTAGAAGAATTAGATGCTTTATTCAAACAATTAGACAAGATTGTTCTGAATCTGGTCTAGTTGTATAAATAAATCTGATATTTCGGCAACAATACGAGCTTGCTCATCCAGTGGAGGAATTGCAATGGGAGAATTTGCCATTTCTTTTAGATAAAATCCCATTTGTGCAGTTCCGGTTGAATGTTCAATAACATAAGTCTGAAAGAAATTACTGTCAAAAAAGTGTTTCAAGAATTGATTGTTTATTTTTGTATTTAATACCGTAACACTTCGCTGAAAACAAATATTATAGTCTCCAGAATAAATACAACTTCTGCCTATTGTTCCAACGGAAGTAAAGAAAATGTCTCCTTTTTCTGCGTTAGTTCGGGTATTTTCGATTTCAAAGACTTCTTTTGTCAAATATCTGACATTTTCTAGGTCATCAAGTCTATCATAATTTATGTTTCTTGATGAAGCCATAATATATTCAGTTTGTTCTTCTATACCTTTCGGCGGATTATGATCTCCATCAACAAGTTTGTTGCAAATACTTGATAATCTTATCCACTTCCAAGAATCTGGAATCTCAAACGGCTCCTCTTCCACCTTCTCATAAGGCCTGTTATCACTTGTCGCGATTCGCTTAAGAAGCTCTTCGGCCGGCTCGTCGTTAGGGTCTTGCGGGACTAGCTTGCCGTGGATGGCGAGGTCGAGGATTTTATTTTTTGCCTGTTTGATTGCAGTTTCGAGTTCTTCT
>JAILBY010000169.1 GCA_024680655.1 Clostridiales bacterium
AACATAAATTTACGCTCTTGTCACCAAAAACATTAAATAATAGATAATTGCAGTTATTTTAAGTTTGTGGTATCATATAAAAATGTCAGCATATAATGTAATTATTATAATATATAAAGTTGGGAAAGTGATTTTTATGAAAACAGCTTTGGTAATTTTCGGCGGAGTTTCAAGTGAGCACGATGTTTCTACTGTTTCTGCCTGCTCGGTTATCAAAAATATACCTACGGATAAATACAATGTTATTATGCTCGGAATAACAAAGGACGGCAGATGGTTAAAGTTCAGCGGTGATGTTGACCTTTTACCTGACGATAAATGGGTTGATGATAAATCCTGCGTTCCTGCAATTATAAGCCCTGATTCTTCCTGCCACGGCTTACTTGTTATGGAAAACAATAATTTCAAGGCTATTCACATTGATGTTGTTTTCCCCGTTCTTCACGGCAAAAATGGTGAGGACGGCACTATTCAGGGACTTCTTCAATTAGCACAGATTCCTTTCGTTGGTTGCGACAGCGTTTCGTCGGGCGTTTGTATGGATAAGGCTCTCACAAACGCTATGGCTGATATAGCTGGAATTCCTCAGGCAAAATGGCTTGGAATTACTGATTATGATTATTCAAAAAATGAAGAGGAATTTTTAAATAAAGCAGAAAGCTATCTTGGCTTCCCTATTTTTGTCAAGCCTGCAAATGCTGGTTCATCAGTTGGCGTAGGCAAGGCAAAGGATAAGAAAAGCCTTGTTGAATGTATAAAAAATGCGTTTGACTGTGACTATAAAATCGTTCTTGAAGAATGTATTGACGGCACAGAGGTTGAGTGTGCAGTTCTTGGTAACGAAGAGCCGATTGCCTCAACAGTTGGTGAAATTGTGCCTTGTAATGAATTCTATGATTATCAGGCAAAATATGTAGGTGACAGCGGTTTACATATTCCTGCAAGAATAGGTGAAGATAAAATAGAGCAGGTTAGAGCTGCCGCCAAAAAAGCATATAAAGCACTTGGTTGTTCAGGTCTTGCAAGAGTTGATTTCTTTGTAAGAAAATCAGACGGAGCAGTTCTTCTCAATGAGCCGAACACAATACCAGGCTTCACTTCAATAAGTATGTATCCCAAGCTTTTTGAGGCAAGCTCAATCCCTTATGGCGAATTGCTTGACAAGCTTTTCACCTATGCGATTGAAAAATGGGAGAAATAATTTATGGAAAAAGAAGTTATAATTGATATCGTTGCAAAGCAAAAAACTGCTGATAATGAAGATACTATGAGTGTTACAACTGTTGGTACTTTCAGCGGTAACGAAGATGACTATAAGGTTGTTTACAGCGATATGGAAGGCGAACTTGCAGGCTCAACAACAACCCTGCGAGTGCAGAATAAAGAGATGGTCACAATGACTCGTGACGGCTCTTATTCTTCACAGCTTATAATAGAAAAACAACGCAGACACAACTGCCATTATATGACTCCTTATGGTGAGCTTGTTATGGGCGTTTTTGCAAAGGATGTTAAATCAGAGGTTGACGAAAACGGTGGCAAGCTTGAATTCAAATATACAATTGATTTTAATTCAGGGCTTGTTTGCGTAAATCATATGACAATAAGTATAAAAGGGGCAAATTAGAATGTCGAAAATAGTCAGCGATACACAGAAAAATTTAAGAGAAATTATTATGGACGCTATGGGCAGAGCGGTTGCAAACGAACAGCTTGCCTCAGAGCCTGTCCCAGCTTTCACAATAGAAGTGCCGGCAGACCGTTCAAACGGCGATTTTGCTACAAATGTTGCTATGGCAGGTGCAAAGGCTTTTCATCTTGCACCAAGAAAAATTGCAGAAATAATAACAGAAAATCTTGACCTTGACGGTACATATTTTGAAAGAGTTGAAATTGCAGGGCCAGGCTTTATAAACTTTTTTTTAAAGGACAGATATTATTCTGATATTCTTAAAGATATTCGTGCTTGCGGTGCTGATTACGGAAGAAGTGATTATGGCAAGGGCAAAAAGATTATGGTTGAATTTGTTTCAGCAAATCCAACGGGTCCTATGCATATGGGTAACGCAAGAGGCGGTGCTCTTGGCGATTGCCTTGCGGCTGTACTTGACTATGCAGGCTATCAGGTTGAAAGAGAATTCTATATCAACGATGCAGGTAATCAGATTGATAAATTTGCACTTTCTCTTGAAATAAGATATTTGCAGAAATATCTTGGCGAGGATAAGGTTGAATTGCCTGAGGACTGCTATCAAGGCGAGGATATAAAGGAGAGAGCGGAGGAATTTGCAGAAATTTATGGCGATAAATATCTAAACGCTGATGAAAAGGAACGCAAAAAAGCTCTTGTCGATTTTGCTTTGCCTAAAAATATTAAAAATATGCAGGAAACACTCGGTAAGTATCGCATAAAATATGACACTTGGTTTAATGAAAGCGTTTTGCATAATGACGGCGAATTAAAGGAAATTATTGATATACTTAAAGAAAAAGGCTATACCTACGAAAAAGACGGTGCTTTATGGTACAAGAATATCGAGGTACAGACCAAAAAGCTTTTAAGTCAGGGCAAAACTCAGGAAGAAATTGACAAGCTTGAACTTAAAGACGATGTGCTTGTCAGAGCAAACGGAAATCCGACTTATTTTGCCGCTGATATTGCTTATCACAGAAATAAGCTTGAAAAGAGAGGCTTTGATAAAGCAATAGATATATGGGGTGCAGACCATCACGGTCATGTTGCCCGTATGAAAGGTGCTCTTGACGCTATCGGTCTTGACGGTGAAAGACTTGATGTTTTGCTTATGCAGTTGGTTCGCCTTGTCCGTGACGGTGAGGTTGTCCGTATGTCAAAGCGTACAGGTAAGGCAATAACTCTTACAGATTTGCTTGAAGAAATACCTATTGATGCGGCAAGATTTCTTTTCAATATGCGTGATGCAGGCTCCCAAATGGAATTTGACCTCGATTTAGCAGTTGAGCAAAGCTCAAAAAATCCTGTTTATTATTGCCAGTATGCACACGCAAGAATTTGCAGTATTCTCAAAAAATTAGAAGAACAGGGCGTTGAAATAAAGGACTGCACAGCACAACAGCTTGATGTTTTAAATCAGCAAGAGGAAAGAGAGCTTATAAGACATCTTTCTTCACTTACTGATACTATTGTTTCAGCGGCTAAAAAATATGATCCTGCTGCAATAACTCACTATGTTGTTGAGCTTGCAACAGCGTTCCACAAATTCTACAATTCTTGCAGAGTTAATATTGAGGATGAAGAACTTATGCAGGCAAGAATTTATCTTTGCATCTGCACTCGTGATACAATCAAGAATGTTTTGACTATGCTTAAAATAGAAGCACCTGAAAGTATGTAATTTTATTATTTTGATATGGTTAGTTTGTTAATTAGGGAGGGGTAACAAGAAAAATGGTTTTTGCAGATTTGTTCTTTTTATATGTATTTCTTCCGGTTTGTCTTTTATTTTACTTCATCTCAAAAAATCTGACTTACAGAAATATTATTCTTATTGTCTTTTCTTTGATTTTTTATGCGTGGGGTGAGCCTGAATATATTATTCTGCTGATTATAAGTGCAGTTGTAAACTATTTCTGCGGAATACTGACGGATAAAAACAGAGAAACGCCAAAGGCAAAGATATATCTTGCTATTGCTTTGATTATCAACTTTGGTATGCTCGGCGTTTTTAAATATACAGGCTTCTTTATTGAAAATATAAACAATTGGTTCAATACAAGCATAGCTTCGCCGAAAATTGCTTTACCTATCGGCATAAGCTTCTATACATTCCAGGCAACCTCTTATATAGTTGATTGCTATTGGGGCAAGGTAAAGCCACAAAGAAATTTTGCAAAATTCCTTATGTATATTTCTCTTTTCCCTCAGCTCGTTGCAGGCCCTATTGTTAGATACAACAATGTTGCAAAGGCTATTGACAACAGGCAGACGACCAAGGATGATATAAGCTACGGTGCAACAAGAATTATCTTCGGTCTTGCAAAAAAGGTTATAATCTCAAACAATCTTTCTTCTATCGTTGCGGTCTTCCTTGGCAGTGCAATAGAGGACACCTCTGTTTTGGGTGCTTGGTACGGAGCGATAATCTTTGCTTTGCAGGTTTATTTCGATTTCTCGGGATATTCAGATATAGCAATAGGTCTTGGCAGAATTTTTGGTTTCAAATTCAATGAAAACTTTAAATATCCGTTTGCCTCAAAGACCATAAGCGAGTTCTGGCAGAGATGGCATATTTCTCTTGGAACATTTTTCAGAGATTATCTTCTTTATATCCCTATTTTCGGCAGACGACTTGAATATGTCAGCCTTTTCCTCGTTTGGTTCTGCACAGGCTTCTGGCACGGTGCAAACTGGAATTTCATAATATGGGGACTTTATTTCGGCGTGTTTATCTGCATAGAAAATCTTATCGGCAAGAAGCGTTTGAGAAAAATTCCAAAGGTTATTTTGCACATCTATTCCAAGATTGTCTTGATTATAGGCTTCGGCATATTCTATTTTGAAGATTTAGGTCAGTTGGGGCATTTCTTCAAATCACTTGTCGGTGCAAATTCAAATGTTTTCTGCGACCGTGTCCTTACAGCGTCGCTGACAAATAACATTGTGCTTATAGTTTTTGCAATATTATTCAGTATGCCTGTTTTGAGCAAATTCAAGGAATATATGTCAAAGACAACAACACGAAGAAATATTTTGAGTGTTATAATTACTGTTGCAAACATCGTTTTGCTTTCTTTGAGCAGTATTATGCTTGTAAATGCAACGAATAATCCATTCCTTTATTTCAGATGGTAAGGAGGGGAAGGTCTGATTATGAAATTATTTGATAAAAACAAAATAAAAAAAGCAATCGGCTTTCCTGAACCTGCTATAACGATAATCGAAGAGTCTGAAACGGGCGAAAAGCCTATTTCGCATAAGGCGAAAAGAGATTTTTCTGATTTTATAAAATTTATAAATATTGCAATTCTCACTATCTTTTTGCTTACGGTTTCGATTTGTCTTATAGTTATGAAAAGGCCGACTGTTTCTTATGTTGAGAACAGAACTCTTGCAAAATTCCCTGAATTTTCTTTTGCGAGTTATTTTTCTGGCGAATATACCGACCAGATTTCTCAGTTCTATAATGATACTGTACCAAACCGAGATAAATTCAAGGGCTTTACAAGTAATATCGTAAACTGCTTCGGCTTCGGCGGAAATAATGATAATGGTGCTCAGTTTTATGGCAACGCTATCGAGATAGAGTCTTCAAGTGTTTCGGAAACAAATGCCGAGGCTACAACAAATTCAGGCGTTGTTACAACCACTGCACCTGCCACTACAACCAAGCAGGTGGGCAACGAGATAGAGGAAGGCGTTATAAGCAACGGTATCCTTGTTATAAATAACCGTGGTCTTATGCTTTACGGCGGAAGCTATCAGGTGGGCAGAAATTATGCAAGCTATCTTAACACCTATAAGCTTGAACTTGGCAAGGATGTAAACATTTATTCAATGGTTGTACCAACCTCGGTTGCCTATTACTTGCCTGAAAAGTATAAAAAATATAGTGCAAGTCAGCTTGATAATATAAACAATATAAACTCTTATCTTAAAGATGTTAAGGCGGTTGATGTTTATTCCGTTCTTGAACAGCATAAGGACGAGGCTATATATTCAAGAACAGACCACCACTGGCAGCCACTCGGTGCATATTATGCAGCACAGACCTTTGCAGTTGACGCAAATGTCCCGTTTGCAGATTTGTCAACCTACGAAAAGGTGGTTGAAACAGACTATGTTGGCACATTGTATAGCTTTACTCAGAATGCTTCTTTAAAGAACAATCCTGAGGACTTTATATATTACAAGCCTTCAAACAGCTATACAACAACTTATTACAATACTGCTTTCCAAAATCCGTCAGTTCGTTCACTCTTTGTCAAGGCTTATGGAAGCAACCGCTATTGCTCTTTCCTTGGAAGCGACCAGCTTATCGCTCGCCTTGAAACAGATGTTAAGAACGGCAGGCGACTTGTGATTATAAAAGACAGTTACGGTAATGCACTTGTGCCGTTCCTTACAAACTCTTTTGAAGAAATTTATGTTGTTGATATGCGTTATTTTGACCTCAACGCAATAAAATTTATAAAAGAGAAAAATATAACAGATGTTCTTTTTGCGTCCTGTTCTTTTTCAGCAACAGGTGCTAATGCAAAGTGCATTGAAAAAATAAGGACAAAGTAAAGGAGTAATTCAGATGTCAAGAGATGAAATTTTTGAAGAACTCAACGAGATTTTTCAGGATGTTTTCGATGATGAAGATATAACAGTCAGCGAAAGCACAACGGCAGATGAAATTGAGGACTGGGACTCTTTATCACATATAACCTTAATTTCAGCGGTTGAAAAGAAATTTAAAATGCGTTTCAAAATGAATGAAGTTGTAAATATGGCAAATGTCGGCGAAATGGTTGATATTATTGCCGAAAGAACAATGTGATTGTTTATCAAAGAAATAAAAAGCAGAGGTGTTGTTATAGCACCTCTGCTTTTAGTTTTATCTTTTTTATTTAGAAAGATAAAATTTTTGGCTTAGTCTCCGACGGCTCGCATTCTCTTTCACCAGCGAAAGAGAACGCTCAGCAAGAGAACGCCGACAGGGAGACACCCAGCTAACGCATAAGTTCCACCAACCAAATCAAAGATTTGGGGTGTCACTTGTCCAAGTCGCCTTGAAGTCGGGTTTCTCCCTGTACCCTCTTCCTGTGCCATTGAAAAACATTGAGACCGTGGTGGGCTTGCTTTTGGTATGCATTAAATTTTAAGTTGGAAAATGAAAGCCCCGACGGCAGTCGGAAGTTAATTGATTTATCTAATTAGGAAAGAAAGATAAAAAAACAATATTCTTATTTTACTTTAATTTCTTTTAGAACTTTTCCGACTTTGTCGTGTATAACAAGATTTGCAATTTTATCAGCTTGTGTTTCATCACGATTTATAAGGACTAAATTTTTCCCTCGGAAATATCTTATCATACCTGCCGCAGGGTAAACGGTGAGTGAAGTCCCTGCTATTATCATAGTATCAGCCGTTGAAATTTCCTCAACGGTTTTTTCTATTGTATCAGCGTCAAGCCCTTCTTCGTAAAGAACAACATCGGGCTTTATTGTACCGCCACATTCACACTTCGGCACACCCGTTGAATTCAAAATACTTTCAACGCCATAAAACTTACCGCACTTCATACAATAATTTCTTAAAACGCTTCCGTGAAGTTCAAGAACATTTTTTGTCCCTGCCGCCTGATGTAAACCGTCTATATTTTGAGTTACAACGGCAGAAAGCTTGCCTGATTTTTCAAGCTCTGTAAGTTTGAGATGAGCATCATTCGGCTTTGCATCAAGGAAAAGCATTTTGTCACGATAGAAATTATAAAACTTTTCTGTATTCTTCATAAAATATGTGTGGCTCAATATAATTTCAGGCGGAACATCATATTTTTGATTATAAAGTCCGTCAACTGAACGGAAATCTGGTATTCCGCTTTCTGTTGAAACACCAGCACCGCCGAAAAACACTATCTTTTTGCTTTCGTCAATTATTTGTTGAAGCTTTTCATACATTCAAATCACCTATCAGCCTTATAAGATTTTTTTCAAAGCTCTTGTCTTGTTCCTTTGTCCTTTTTGATGGCCCCTTTATTCTTTCACCGCTTGAACGCAATTTTTTGCCAAGATAGCGTGAAAATAAAAGTCCGTCAATGTTTTCCTCTGTAAAGACAAGTCCGTTCTGATTTATGGGTACAGCCCTTTTTGAAAGGCACATAGCAGCAAGTCCATAGTCCTGAGTTACGGCAATATCGTTTTCCTTTATTAAATTTACCAGTTTGAAATCAACGCTGTCAGCACCCTTTTCAACGGTTATTGTTTCAATGCCCTCTTTTTCAAAAATGTGTGAGGTATCACAGATTATTGTGCAGGGCAGATTATGGCTTTTTGCAATTTTTATTGTTAAATCAACAACGGGACAACCGTCGGCATCTATAAATATCTGCAAAAAATCACCTCTTTAAATTTTATTATAGCACAAATTATGCTATAATAAATTACAATTTCACTTTTAAAAGAGGCGATAATATGCAGACGACTCAGCAGGCTCTTGAAAAATTGAAAAAATCAAAATTCCGTTCGGGCTTTCACCTCGGACAAGCTGATTTTAATTATATAGAACAAAAGGGAATGGATACCATAAAAAATCACGCAACTGATTTTATAAAAAACAGACTTGCACCTGCATATATAGAAAACGATGGCAAGCAAACGCCGATGAGGGGACACCCCGTTTTTATCGCACAACACGCTTGTGCTTGCTGTTGCAGAGGGTGTTTGCAAAAATGGTATAAGGTCGAAAAAGGGAAAGAACTCACACAACAGCAACAAGAAAAAATAGTTAATTTGATTATGTGCTGGATAGAAAGCGAAGTCAGAAATCATAATCAAAGCAAATAGAGAACAGAAAATAAAGAGGCAGTTTATTCAAAGACTGCCTCTTTTTGAATAAGTATATTTTGTTCCTGTTGCAAGGTTTGTTTCATCATCATCAAGAATGTGATTTTTCAGCATTTCATCGGCAGAAAGTGCAAAATATTTAAACCAATCGGTTGCAGTATCACACCAAGTAACATCAACATAATATGTGCCGTCGTCAAGCTTTATCATATTCCAGCGATGTCCCTCGCCATTTGCTTTTCCACCTATACATATACAGTAAAGGTTCGCTTTTGAACATAAATACTGATAGGCTCTTGAATAGCCCTCGCAGCTTGCACTGCCGACAATTAAAGCACCATAAGGTGATTTTACCTTGTTGTTTTCGTCAAAGTTGTAAGAATAATCGCAAAGCTCTGTAATTGAGCGGGCAAGGTAGAAATATTTATCATAGGTGCAAAGATAGTCTGCCATAGAGCCGACGATTTCATCACACTTTGCCTCAAATTTTCGCTGTTCTTCTTTTATTTCTTCATTTCTGTCCGTTATATTTTCGTTTTTCTCGATAAAGAAATATTTTGAAGAAAAAGAGGTCTTATATTCGTCGTTTGAATAGGTGACAGATTGAAAATAATTTTCAATTTCAGGGTGGTCATACATAATGCTTTTGTATATCAAAAAAGCCGAGTTCACTCCGTCATATCCCACATTTTCAAGGTCAAACGAAAAATCTTCAAGATTTTTTATTTTGCCGTAAAGTTCATTATAAAAAGCCTTCTGACTGTTTTCGAGGGCATTATATTTAACTGCTTCATAGGGGAAGGACTCTTGTGAATAGCTGTTTCTGTGAGCCTTTTCGCCTTTTTCTACGGTGTTCTTCTGTGTGTCAACATTGAGAGAATAAAAGTCAATGGACGAAAGATTTTCGCAAAGATAGACCTTTTTGTTGTCGGCAGAAAGTGCTATTCTGCATTTTTCGTTTTCATTCTGCCATACTGTAAAAACAGAGGCTATGTTATTATCAAGAACATCTTTACAATGGAGAGTGAGAGTAAAGCTTTTTTCTGCTTCGTCCTCGAAAAGTATGTTGAGCACATAGCCTATGAAATTGGTTTCATAACATTCCTCGGCTATTTTTTCGCCGTTATATTTAACGGGCTGAGTGGTGCTTTCCTCAGGTGTGTTGCCCTCGCCTTTTTTTACGCAGGCAGAAAAAGGCAGAATAAGCAAAACGCACATAAAAAGTGATATGATATTTTTCGCTCTTTTCATTCAATCACCCTATACAAAAACAGGCAGGAAAAGTCCTGCCCTTAATTTTTATCAAAAACTATTTTTTCAAGCTCGCAAATATGCTCTATTATGTAGGTTGCACCTGCTTTTTCAAGCTCCTGCCTTGTGCCAAAGCCATAGAGAACGCCAACGCTGTCTATAGTGTTTTCACAAGCACCCGTTATGTCAAAGTGCCTGTCGCCGACCATAAGAATACCGTCGTCCATATTAAGACCGAGTGCCGATACTGCGTTCTGAATTATAAATTTTTTGTCTGCTTGTTTGTTGTTAAAATCAACACCTACAAGGTCATCAAAATAATCAGCAATATCATATTGCTTTAAAATCATTTTTATAAAATCAAAAGGCTTTGATGAAGCAATACCTACCTTAATTCCGTTTGATTTCAAAAGTTTGAGTATTTCAGGAATACCGTCATACATTTCACTTATATGGACACCGCTTGTGTGATAATCCTCACGGAATTTCTCAACCATTTTGTCAGCAGTTACGCTGTCAACTGAATATTGATGCATAAAAGAGTCCCAGAGTGGAGGACCTATAAAATAATTGAGGCGTGTCATATCTGTTTCTTTTATGCCAAAGCTTTCAAGAGCATACAAAACACTTTTGAAAATGCCTTTGCTTGAATCAATAAGAGTTCCGTCAAAGTCAAATAAAACGGCTGAATATTTTGAAATCATTGTTTTGCAACCTTATCCTTTTTAGCCTTTGTTCTGCATACAAATTTTGAGCTTTCAATCACAACTCTTTCGTGAATACCAGAGCCTATTTCATCAACCTCGTCTTTTGCAGTGACCTTAAAGGTGAGCTTTTTGCCATCAACCTCGATAAGCTCGGCTGTTGCAGTAACTGCCATACCTATCGGCGTTGCAGAGGTATGCTGAATATTCATAGAAATACCAACGCTTGTATGGTCGTTATCCAAGAACTGCTGTGCACATTTTGAAGCAGCATTTTCCATAAGAGCAATCATTGACGGAGTTGCAAAAACGGGAAGTGAGCCACTGCCTACTGCGGAAGCCGTATTGCTATTGTTTACAATATCCTTTGAAAATGATGTTGCACCGACTATAAATTCCATAATAACACCTCTTTAAATGATGGTATGATTTTTGCCCGTTTATATTTATAATATACCCCTGAAAAACAAGTGTCAACATAATAAAAAGAAAGTATAGCAAATTCAACAATAACCCTTGTTTTTGTTGAATTATGATTATAAACATATAACTATTGTTTTTAGACCTATTATAGTGTTAAAATGAAAGAGATAATTAGGAAAAAAGAGAGGAGCTTTAATTATGAATAATGACGGCAAATTTGCAAAAGAAGGTCTTACCTTTGACGATGTATTGTTGATTCCAGCAGAATCTGATGTTTTACCTAATAAGGTTGACCTTAAAACACAACTCACAAAGACAATAACTCTTAATATTCCGCTTATGACTGCGGCTATGGATACTGTTACTGAATCAAGAATGGCTATCGCTATTGCAAGAGAAGGCGGTATAGGTGTTATTCACAAAAATATGACAATAGAACAGCAGGTTGCAGAGGTTGATAAGGTTAAACGTTCTGAAAACGGAGTAATTGTTAATCCTTTCTTTTTGGCTCCTACAAATTCAGTTGAAGAAGCAAATAACCTTATGGGTAAATATAAAATCTCAGGTGTGCCTATCTGTGAAAATGGTAAGCTTGTAGGTATCCTCACAAACAGAGATTTACGCTTTATGACTGATTTCAATGTTCAGATTAAAGATGTTATGACAAAAGAAAATCTTGTAACTTCTCATGTTGGTACAACTCTTGACGAAGCTCAGAAGATTCTTATGAAGCATAAGATTGAAAAACTCCCTCTTGTTGATGAAAAAGGCTATCTTAAAGGTCTTATTACTATTAAGGATATTGAAAAATCAGTTAAATATCCTAACACTGCAAGAGATACAAACGGCAGACTTCTCTGTGCTGCGGCTCTTGGTGTTACAAATGATGTTCTTGAAAGAGCAGCTGCTCTTGTTGATGTTCAGGTTGACGCATTCGTGCTTGACTCTGCACACGGACACAGTAAGAATATTATGACTACTCTTAAAAAGGTTAAGGAAGCTTATCCTAATATTCCTGTTATTGCAGGTAATGTTGCAACTGCCGAGGGCACACAGGCTCTTATTGAAGCAGGTGCAGATGCAGTTAAGGTTGGTATAGGTCCTGGCTCTATCTGTACAACCCGTGTTGTTTCAGGCGTTGGCGTTCCTCAGATAACAGCAGTTTATGATGCTGCAAATGTTGGTGCAAAATACGGTATCCCTGTTATTGCAGACGGTGGTATTAAGCAGACAGGTGAAATTGTTAAGGCTATTGCTGCCGGTGCAAGCGTTGTTATGGTTGGTTCACTTGTTGCAGGCTGTGATGAGAGCCCAAGCGAAACAGAAATCTATCAAGGCAGACAGTTCAAAGTTTATCGTGGTATGGGCAGTATTGCTGCTATGAATAATGGTAGTAAGGACAGATACTTCCAGGCAGACAGCAAAAAGCTTGTTCCAGAAGGTGTTGAAGGTCGTGTTCCTTATAAGGGAATGTTATCTGATACAGTTTATCAGATGATGGGCGGTCTTCGTGCAGGTATGGGTTATTGTGGCTGCCATAACATAGAAGAGCTTAAAACAAAGGCAAAGTTTGTTAAGATTACAAGTGCTGGTCTTATTGAAAGTCACCCACATGATGTTTCAATAACAAAGGAAGCACCAAACTATTCTGCAAATCTTTGATTGTTGAAAAGATGTTTTAATAAGTAAAAAACAAGGAGCTGACTTGCGTTGAGTAAGTCAGTTCCTTTTGGGTATTAGCCCTTGGAGAAAAAAGCAAAGTTGATTTCATATCAGCTTTGCTTTTTTTATTTATATGATAATTGTTTTTAGAGTCTTGTTTTATTTTAATATTAAACTGCTCACAAGTAGCATTACTGCGAGGAAAATGAAGTTTACAAGGCTGAAAGTAGCCATATATTTACCCTTTTCGGCTTTTTCGCAAGCACTGTAAAGCTTATATGAAATAAGGCTTGCCAAAGATGCTATTATTGTTCCAAGACCACCTATATTGACACCTGCAAGAAGCTGTGAGGATTTTTCAGTAAAGCCGGAAAGCATAACTGCCGCAGGCACATTACTGATAACCTGACTTAATAAAACGCTACCTAACAGTTCTTTGCCCTCAATAAGTGAGGAGATAGCTTGCCTTACGCTGCCTATTGCCGAGATATTTCCGACGAAAACAAAGAAGCATACAAAGGTTAGAAGCAAACTGTAATCAACACGGGCGAAAAGCTTTCTGTCCAAGCAAATCAAGGTTAAAAGAACTACGCCGAGGCAAATTCTGTAATCGAGGACTTTCAAAACGACGAGGATACAAAGAATAAAAAGCGTTATATATTCAAAAAGGCGGTATTTGTTTATTTTTATTGAACTCAGGTCAATGCTTGATTCAATATGCTCGCCCTTTGTGAAAAGCATTATAATAAAAATCAAAACGAGAGATATTAAGCCGAGAGGCAGAGTGATTTTGAAAAAATCGCTTATTTTCATAGAGTAGAAGGAGTAGAGGAAAAGATTTTGAGGGTTGCCTATCGGGGTGAGCATACTGCCGAGGTTTGCGGCAACTGTTTCGATTACCACTATAAAAATCAGCTTGTTTTTCGTCTTTTCAGAATTAAAAATGCTTATGGTCAACGGCACAAAGGTCAACAACGCAACATCATTTGTTATAAGCATAGCCGAGAAAAAGCACATAGCAACAAGCACTATTCCTATTGCCTTTGTGCTTTTACTCTTTTTGAGCATAAGGCAGGAAATGAAGTCGAAAACGCCGATACTACGAAGCCCTGCAACAACTGCCATAAGGCAAAAGAGAATGGCTATAACGGAAAAATCAATATAGCCCAGATATTCCTTGCTCGGCGGAGTGAAAAGCATTGATATAATCGCCAGGATAGCGGATATTATAAGCACTATTTCTTTTTTTATAAAACTTAAAACCTTTTGCAAATTTATCACCGAAGATATTTTACTGCATTGTTTTAAGATAATCAATATAAAGTGTTCTTTTTGAAACTTTAATTTTGAAATGCTCTTATAAAACAAAAAAGGAAGATTAAAAACAAATCTTCCTTTTGAAATTAATATAAAATTTTGTACTTTAAGATAAAGAACTTAAAGATTTTTCAGATTAAAAAGCTGAATTCTTAAATCTCTGATTTGAACGATTGCTTGATTGACCTGCCTTTCAGCCTCACGGATTTTTGACTGAACAAGCCAGTCGGCAACAAAGCCGTCAAAGAAGAAATCGGCAAGTGTCAGAAATTCGCCCATATCGAGATTTATTTCTGCTATTTGGTCAATGTCGAGCATTTCTTTTTTTAAAGCTTTGATAGCTTGCTTTGCTCTTTCCATTTCAACTTTTGCATTGTCGAGCTTGTTGTGTTTAACCAAAGAGGTGATAAGCCCACCGCCGAGTATATCAAAAATTCCCCAACCGCCTGCACTTGAAAGATATTTTGAAGTGTTTTCAAGGCATATCAAAGCTGTATCAGCAGCAGAGATAGCCTCATTTATTTCTTTTTGATATTGAGAGTTATCCATATTATTCCTCTTTTTCCTTGCTTACTTCTTCGTCTTTTTCGCCTTCTTCAACCTCTAATTCGGAAGCACAATGACAACATTTTACGGCATCCTTAGGAACCTCTTGCTTGCAATAAGGGCAGGTTTTTGTTGTTTCTTCCTCTTTTTCTTCTTCCTTTTTCTTGCCTATTGTCATAGCTTTATTTATAGCCTTTACCATAAGGAAGATAACAAAAGCCATAATCAAGAAATTGATAACAGCAGAGATGAATGAACCATAATCAATATAGTTGTCACCGATAAGGTGGATTTTACCCTGAATTTCAGCACCGCCTATGCAGTTGATTATAGGCTTGATTATATTGTCAGTAAGTGATGTAACAATCGCAGAAAAAGCGCCGCCGATAATAACGCCGACCGCTAAGTCCATAACATTACCCTTTGAAATGAATTCTTTGAATTCAGCAAAAAACTTTTTCATTATTTTATCCTCTCTTTTCTACTTTTTTTATACAAAAATATCATTTAAAATAATTATAGCAACCTTGCAGTGAAAAAACAAGAATAATATAAATTATTAAAGATATTGCCTTTTATAATGTTTTAGGGTAAAATATTTAGTTAGTGTTCAAAAAAATTCTCGGAGGTAAATATGATAAAAATATCACCGTCTATATTATCCTGTGATTACGCAATAATGGGAGAGGAATTTGCCCGTATGGAAAAAAGCGGGGCAGACTGGTTGCATATAGATGTAATGGACGGGCATTTTGTGCCGAACATCACTCTTGGTGCACCTGTTGTGAAGTGCCTTAGGAAGTCCTCTTCTTTGCCGTTTGATGTTCATCTTATGATTAGCGAGCCGTTGAAATATGTGCCTGATTTTATTAAGGCTGGTGCTGATATTATAACCTTTCATATTGAGGCAGACAGCGATATTGATGAAACCATTGAAGCCATCAGAAACGGTGGATGTGTTCCTGCTTTAAGCATAAAGCCAAAAACACCTGCAAGTGCAGTTTTTGATTATCTTGACAAAATCGGTATGGTGCTTGTTATGACTGTTGAGCCAGGCTTTGGCGGTCAGAGCTTTATGGCTGATATGATGCCTAAAATAACTGAAATAAGGCAAGAATGTAAGAGAAGAAATATTAAAATGGATATTCAGGTTGACGGCGGAATAAGTGACAAGAATATTGAAATCGCCGCAAGTGCTGGTGCAAATATTTTTGTTGCAGGCAGTGCGATTTTTGGTGCAGATGACGCTGAAAAAATGATTAAAACACTTAAAGAGAAAGCCGAGAAAGCGTTTCAATAGTGTTTGAGCAGAGCAGATTTTTCCAATGCTCCTGGGTATAGGCAAGCTGAACCTTTGTCGGCGTTAGCTGTGTGCCGTATTCATTTGCGATAGATTTAACGCAGGGCTTTTCAGTTTTTATTTTAAGGCGATAGCTTTTGCCGTCTGAATAAAGCACACTATCTATATTTTTGCTGTAAGGCTTAACTATACTGCAAAATTCAGTAAGGCTTTCAAGAGTGCTGAATTGCCATAGGCTGTTATGGCTTTTATTTACCCGTAGCTTTGGTGAGCGTTCTTTTTTCAGAACAGTGATTATATTAAGACTGCTCTTTTCTATAATTATTATTTCAGGTTTTATGTTCATAAAAAAACCTCCTGTACTATCAGAATATACAGATAGTCAGTCCATAATGAAGGAATGATGACTTTGAAAAAAAATAAATTTTTATATTCTCTGAGGAGTCAGACGCAGACCTTGCGTGGCTATATGGTAGATATGCTTGTTATGCTTATTGTGCCAAGCATACTTGCTTTTTATTATTACGGATTAAGAGCGGTTATGCTGGAATTCTTTTCCGTTGCAACGGCTGTTGTGTGTGAGTTTGTTGCTTGCAAAATAATGGGAAGAAAATCAACAGTAGGCAATCTCTCGGCAATCTTTACGGGTGCTGTTATTGCGTTGCTCTTGCCTGCATCTGCACCGTTCTGGTTGCCTATGGTGGGCAGTGCTTTTGCGATAATTGTTGCAAAGGTGCCTTTTGGCACTGCTGAAAAAGCACCATTTGTCCCTGCCGCAGCAGGCATAGCCTTTTTGACTATCTGCTGGCCGGATATTATCTTCACATATCCGCAGTATCTTACAAAGGCGGTTGTATGGGACAGCCCTGATTTTATAATGGGCGAATCGCTTACATCTATGCTTTCTTTGGGAAAATCAATAACACCGAACTGGTTTACGATTATTGATGTTATTGTTGGTAAGATTTCAGGTCCTATGGGAGCAACTTGTATGATAGTGACCTTCTTTATGGCAATTTATCTTTTGATAAGACGACCGAAGTCGTTTGTTATTTCTTTAAGCTTTATGTTCGCTGTTGCGATTATTGCAATACTTTTCCCAAGAGTTCATACGGGCAGAAAAATCTCTTTGCTTATGGAAATTTCTTCGGGAATGACAGTTTTTGCAGCACTTCTCTTTATGACAGACCCTGCAACTGCACCGAAAAGACTTCTTTCAAGAATATTTTACGGTTTTGTAGGCGGAGTTATAACTATGCTTCTGAGATATTTCGGACCTTATCAGGAGGGCGTTTGCTTTGCTGTTATGCTTGTAAATTCCTTCTGGCTTTTGGTTGACGGATATATAAATTCATTAGGCGATTTAATCAGCGAAAAAATAAAATCAAGAAAAGGGGGAAAAGTAAGTGAACGATAAAAAATTCTCCCTTAAACTTGATGATATTTCAAAGAAAGAAATCATCATAAGAGGTATTATTACCAGAAATCCCGTTCTTGTTCAGGCAATCGGTCTTTGCCCTTTAATAGCTGTTGTCACATCGGCTTTTGCAGGGCTGATAATCGGTGCAATTTCATTTTTGATTTTGTTTGTATCAGAAATTCTTGCCTGCCTTTTCCTCAAAAAGACAACAAGATGGGTAAGAGTTGGCATATATGCTCTTATAGGCGTTGCTATGATTATACCTTTCAACTATCTTATAGACCGCTTTATGCCGAACACCTCAATACTTCTTGGTATCTATGTTCCGCTTCTTTGCGTTAATTCACTCAGCCTTTTCAGATGTGAATTTTTTGCAACCAAAACAACCAAGATAAAAAATGTTTTTGTTGACGCTTTGGCAAGCGGTTTAGGCTATCTTTTTGTTTTGCTTATTGTCGGTTTTATAAGAGAAGCGTTCGGCAATAGTACAGTTTTTGGAATATATGTTGATTTCTTGCCAAGGGCAAATGGTATGCTTATGCCTTTTGCAGGGTTTATAATAATAGGCTTTTTAAGTGCGTTACTTAACTGGATTATAAAACGCACAAAGCTTGAATCAATGAGCGAGGTAACTCTTGCAAAGAGAATAAAGAATGATGATTCTATCACCTTACAGCCTGATGTTCCTTTGAAAAAAGCGAGAAGAAAAACAAAGAAGTCTGAAAATAAGGCGAAAGAAGAAGTTCCTCAGGTTGAAGATACTGAAATGATACTCGTTCAGGCAAACTCACCTGAAACAAAAGAAAATCTTTACGAAGAGGTTCAGATAGGTGCAGATGCACCGCAAGAGCCTGAAAATCAAGAGGCAGAAGCCGTTTCAGATGAGCAGACAGAAAAAAATAATGCTGACAAGGAGGGCGAAAACTGATGAAAGTAATGTTACAGCTTTTATTTGCCGCCTTGTCAAGCTCCTTGATACAGAATATTATTTTTGCAGGTGGCTATGGTGTAAGTGAAGCTTTGAGAATAAGCGGAAAGCCAAAGCAGATTTTAACAAGTACGGGAACAGTAACGGCTTTTATGACAATTTCTGCCGTTGCGAGCAGAGCACTCGATTTTATACCTAAAATTGATGCGTTGAGCAATATTCTTCATATGCTGATTTTTGTGGGCGTATTGTTCGTTGTATATTTCATTACTATAATAATATTCTACTTTGGTTTGCACGCTCCAAAATCATTTATGCACCTTTTCAGTATGTCTGCTTTCAACACTCTTGTTCTTGCAATTCCTTTGCTTAACAGAAGAGCAGCATATTCAATCTGGGAATGTTTTGGTTTTGCACTTGGTGCAGGCGTAGCTTTCCTTGTTGCAACATATCTTATAAATGTTGGTATAAGGAAAATAGAGGAGAACGATACAGTTCCAGAGGCTTTTAAATCAACACCAGTTCTTTTTGTCTATATAGGCTTGCTTGCACTTGCTTTTATGGGCTTTTCAGGTCAATCATTATTTGTATAAGGTGAATTTTTATGGCGAAGAAAAGTAAAATTTATGGGTTGCCGGAAAACCGAGGCTTTAAACGGGATTATCCTGGCATAAATAATCAATATACGGCACAAGGTAAACGCATAAGACGAGAAAAAGCTTTGCGTATATCGGGAACGATTTTCGGTTTTGTCTTTATCTTTATTGTTGCGTATTTTGTTACTTCTCTTATGATAGATATTTCAAACCGTCCTATTATAGAAAAGACGGAGCCTGAAACACAGCAGGAGCAGGGAAACGCTGTTGCAGATGAGCAGACAACGGCTGCAATGCCTCAACAGACTAATATGCAGATGAAAGCAGTTTGGGTAAACTCGCTTGTTTTCAGAAGCGAACAAAACGAACAGAGCTTTATTGACGCTGTAAAGGCAAAGGGTATCAATACTGTTGTTATTGACTTTAAACGCTCTGATGGTACGCTCAGCTATAATTCAACTGCTACCGAGGCTGACAAAATCGGAAGTAATAAAAGTACAGTAAAGGATTTGTCGCAAAGGCTTGAACAGTTAAAGGAATCAGGGCTTAATGTTGTTGCAAGAATATGCTGTTTTAAAGACCCTCTTGCACCAAAAACCATCAAGACGGCGGCAGTTCATTATAAAAATACAGAGGGCCTTTGGTATAACAATTATATTGACCATGGCGGTGAGCCGTGGCTTAACCCGTATTCTCAGGAAGCACAGCAGTATCTTCTTTCAATAATCAAAGAGGTTAATGATATGAGCGTTGACGGAATTTTGCTCGACTATGTTCAGTTCCCGTCAGGCTATGCTCTTGACCAAGCGACCTTTGACGGTGAAGGCTCGGGTGAGAGCCGAAACAAGACGCTTCTTTCATTCATTGACTTGGTAAAGGCAACAATAGGCAGAGAAAAAACGGTTATCGTTTCAATGACGGGTGACGGTGCTTTGAATGGTAACAGTCAGTTCTATGATGGTACACTTATAGACTCTGATGCGGGCGTTGTTTCACCTGATTTAAGATTTTCTCAGCTTAAAGCTATTAAGGTTGGCGATACTGATTTTGCTTCACCTATAAATCAACAGCTTGAATTTATAACCTTGGCAGGCGAACAGCTTGTAAGGCGTACAACAATCGGAGGAAGAACAAAAACTGTTATGCCTTGGATTGAGGTTTCAGAGGCTACAACGGCTACTCTTCAAGAACAGTTGAAAGCACTTGAAGATGCAGGAATAACAAGTTATATTCTTTATAATTCTTCTGCAAGTTATAATTATTGATAAAAAAAGAACTCAATGGATAATCCGTTGAGTTCTTTTATTTTATCTTTTTTATTTTAGAAAGATAAATCAGTTAGTTTTGTCTCCGACGGCTCGCATTCTCTTTTTAATTTAATAAGTATCATATAGCAAAGCCACTTTCAACGGCTTTGCTGATTAGTTTTATCTATCTTTCTGCTTTGAGCATTCTCTTTGCGTGCACAAAGAGAACGCTCGCAAGAGAAATGCAGTCAAGGGGAAGAAAATTTCGAGTTCTCTTCCCCTTGACAATCCCTTTCTTCC
>JAILBY010000213.1 GCA_024680655.1 Clostridiales bacterium
TATCGGTATTGACGCTATTAAAAACAAATGGGCAAAGTCAAGTATTATGACAATTACAAATATTCCTATGATGAATCCTGATATTGTTACGGGTATATCTATGATGTTGCTTTTTGTTTTTGTCGGTTCGCTTATAAATAAGCAGGATACTCTTGGTTTTCCAACCTTGCTTATTGCACATATAACCTTTAATCTGCCTTATGTTATTCTTTCTGTTATGCCACGATTAAGGCAGCTTGATAAGCACTTGACTGAGGCGGCACAGGATTTGGGCTGCACACAGTTTCAAAGCTTGTTTAAGGTTGTTATACCTAATATTATGCCGAGTATTATAACGGGTTTGATTATGGCTTTTACGCTTTCTCTTGATGATTTTGTAATAAGCTACTTTACAAACGGACCTTCCTTTGTTACTTTGCCTGTTTATATTTACTCAATGACCAAGAAACGAGTAAAACCAGATATGTATGCACTTTCAACTTTGATGTTCATAGTTATTTTGGTTTTGCTTATTATATACAATATTTCGCTCAATCGTTCAGAGAATGAGCAAAATAAAAGAAAGAAGGAGAAAAATTAAAAATGAAAAAAATTGTTAGTTGTGTTTTGGCAGTAGTTGTTTTGCTTTCTTGCTTGACTATGTTCGCAAGTGCTGCTACGGTGGAAGATGAGTCTATTTACAAAGGACTTGAAGGCACTAGTCTTAATGTCTATAACTGGGGCGAATACATTTCCAAGGATGATTATGATGTTATCAAGGAATTTGAAGAGCTTACAGGTATTAAGGTTAGATACACAATGTACGATAGTAACGAAAATATGTATAACAAGCTCAAGGGCGGCGGAGTAAGTTATGATGTTATTATTCCGTCAGACTATATGATTGAACGCTTGATAAAAGAGGATATGCTTGAAAAGCTTGATTTTTCAAATATTCCTAATTATAAATTCATTTCAGATGATTATAAAAATCTTTTCTTTGACCCTGAAAATCAGTATTCAGTTCCTTACAATGTAGGTACAGTAGTTCTTATCTATAACAAAAAGGTTGTTACTGAAAAGCCTACAAGCTGGAAAATTTTGTGGGACGAAAAATATAAAGACCAGATTCTTATGTTCGATAATCCTCGTGATTCATTTGCTATTGCTCAGGCGGTACTTGGCCAGGATTTCAATACAACTGATAAGGCTGACTGGGAAGCTGCTGCAAATAAGCTTATGGAACAGAAGCCACTTGTTCAAAGCTATGTTATGGACCAGGTTTTCTCAAAGATGGAATCGGGTGAGGCTGCACTTGCTCCTTACTATGCAGGCGATTATGAAACAATGGTTGCTAATAATCCAGACCTCGACTTCTGTATCCCAGAAGAGGGCGTAAATATTTTTGTTGATGGTATGTGCATACCAAAGGGCTCAAAGAACAAAAAAGCCGCAGAGTTGTTTATCAACTTTATGCTTGAAAAAGAGGTTGCTCTTGCAAATGCAGAGGCAATAGGTTATGCAAGCCCTAATGTAACAGTTAAGGAAAATTCTGATTATTCTTTAAAGGATAGTGAAGCAGTTTATCCTGATTTTACACAGATAAAAACACAGTATTTCCACAATCTTCCAGAGGAAACATTAACTCTTATGACTAACCTTTGGGGTGATGTTAAAAACAAAGGCTCAATTTCTATTTATCTTTATATAGGCTTTGGTGTTGTTGGTGCTGCGGTTATCAGTTTCTTTGTAGTAAAGGCAGTTAAGAAAAAGAAAACATCTGATAAATATGATGTTTAATAAGATAAAAACTTACTAAATAACAAAATTTAAGAGCATATCTGCTTTAAGCAGATATGCTCTTTTTATGTAAGTTTAATTTAATTTTTAGCTTTTAATTTTCAAGAAGAGGAATATCGTCTTCTTCAACCTTGAACATAGAAACATCATCTTGAAGCTTATCAGCAACATTTTCAAGCTTTTCTGTCTCAGCAACAACGCTGTTCATATTGTTTGAAAGGGTAGTGAGGGAAGCACTTGTTTCCTCTGTTGAAGCAGCGTTCTGTTCAGCAACGCTTGACAATGATTCAATCTTGCTGAGAATAAGGTTCTTATCCTGATTTAAGCTTTCAACAAGGGTCAAAATCTGCTTGTTGCCTTCTTCTGTTTCTAAGAGAAGGTTAATCATATTTTCAAAGCTTTCGCTCATCTGAGAAAGAGCCTCTGTTTCATCTTGTGTTGCAGTATGAATTTCAGTTGTATAAGTCTTATTAACCTTTGACAACTGCATAATCTGGTCAAGCATACCTGTAATTTTCTTTGCAGTTAAGTCAGACTGTGTAGCCAAATCCTTGATGTTTGTAGCAACAACCGCGAAGCCTTTACCAGCTTCACCAGCACGGGCAGCCTCGATTGAAGCGTTGAGTGCAAGAAGGTTTGTCTGTTTTGCGATACTGATAATATCCTGTGCAGCCTGTGTTATGTTTTCAACAACTGATGCTGTTTCATTAACTGACTTTGAAATCTGGTTTGCTTTTTCTTTTGTATTTTCGCCGGCAACTTTCAATTCATCAAGCTGGCCTTTAACTTGTTTACTTTCTTCGTAAACTTCTGTGCCCTTAGTCATATTAGAGGTTGCAGAAGATAAAACATTGTCAACTGAATTACCGATGTTTATTGTAAGAGTATTAGCACCCTGAACATCCTGAGCCATAGAAATAGCACCGTTTGCCAAGTCTTCAACAGCAGAGTTGATATCTCTGATTGTGACTTTTGAATTATCAACCATAGATGTTGTTAATCCAGCGGCACTATTAACATTCTTTGAAGAATCAATAACATCTTTGAGTGCTGATTGAAGAGCCTTTCTCATATTGTTTGAGGAAACGGCAATTTGTCTGAATTCCTTAACCATACTCTTTG
>JAILBY010000037.1 GCA_024680655.1 Clostridiales bacterium
TGAGTGCAAGAGTATGTGCAAGCGTTTATTCAACAAAGCCTATGGATTTGCCGCTTATAGATGATGCCTATTCTACCGATTATGAAATCAAGGTTGAAAGAAAGATGAAAAGCTTTGAAATGCTCGATGAGGTTTTTACTGATACATATTTAAACAGAACGAGCATAGAACTTTCAGGTAGTCAGGTTACAAGGGTGCTTGATTTATGGTGTAGCGATATAACCTCAAAGGCAACTGTCAAAGAGAATAATTTTATAATCAGCGGTGTTGCAACTATAAGTATGATTGCTCTCGATAAGGACTCACAGCCGATTTTTATAGAAAGACAGACCGATTATGAATATAAGCGTGAAATAAAGCTTACGGGTAAGGCTATGAGATGTCAGCCGAATGTTTATGTTACTGCATCAGATTATGTACTTTCATCAAATGAAAAAATAGATGTAAGAATAGAAATGAATATAAGTGCAAGTGTATATTCTGTATATAACGAAAAGGTTTTGAGCGATGTTATTCCTGATGAGGAACAGATGAAGAAAAACGATAATGCTGCACTTACAATCTATTTTTCAGAAAAGGGCGAGTCGGTCTGGAATATTGCAAGAAAATATAATACGACCGTTGAAGCGATTATGACAGAAAACGGCTTGTCTGATGATATGGTGGAGCAAAAGTCTATGCTTTTAATTCCAAGCATATAATTCTTATTATTGTTACTATCAGGAGGAAAATCAATGAATACAAGTACAAATATCTATATGGATATAGCACAAAGGACACAGGGCGATATTTATATCGGCGTTGTAGGGCCTGTAAGAACGGGCAAATCTACTTTTATAAAGAGATTTATGGATACTCTTGTTGTGCCTAATATCGACGGAGATTATCAGCGTGAGCGGGCAATAGATGAATTGCCACAGTCGGCGGCTGGTAAAACGATTATGACTACTGAGCCGAAGTTTATTCCCGAAGATGCAGTGAATATTTCTTTGCCCGATAAAGCAAATTTCAGCGTAAGAATGATTGACTGCGTTGGTTATATTGTGCCAAGCTCTATCGGTTATGTTGAGGGCGAAGAGCCAAGAATGGTGCAAACTCCTTGGTATGAAAAGGAAATACCATTTAATATGGCGGCTGAAATCGGTACAAGAAAGGTGATAAGCGAACATTCAACAATAGGTCTTGTTGTTACAACAGACGGCTCTATAAGTGATATTCCAAGAGAGGAATACGAGGAAGCAGAGGAGCGGGTTATAAATGAACTCAAAGAAATAAAAAAGCCGTTTATTGTTTTGCTAAACTGTATGTATCCTAATACAAACAACGCACACGCCCTTGCAAACAGTCTTATGGAAAAATATTCCGTTCCCGTTATTCCCGTAAACTGCCTTGAACTTGACGAGGAGGAGATAAAGCAAATTCTTTCTCAGGTGCTTTTTGAATTCCCCGTTAAAGAAATTGCTGTTGAATTGCCAAAGTGGATAAGCGGTCTTGAACCTGACCACTGGTTACGCAAGGCAACCTATTCAGCAGTACAGAAATCAGCCGAAAATATTGAGCATATCAGAGAAGTCAATATGCTTGTCAACGATGTTTGCGAGTGCGAGTATATTGAAAGTGCAAACATAATAAGTATGAATCTTGCTAATGGCAGTGCAAGAGTATCGGCTCACATAAATCAAGAATTGTTCTATAAAATTCTTGCACAGAAAACGGGACTTGATATTGACTGCGAACAAGGTCTTATGAGCTGTATGATGGAGCTTGCACAGATAAAGAGAGAATATGAAAGAATAAAGGGTGCTCTTGATGAGGTTGAGGCAACGGGCTATGGTATAGTTATGCCGACTCTTGACGAGCTTTCACTTGAAGAGCCTGAAATTATGAAGCAGGGCGGAAGATATGGCGTAAGACTCAGAGCAAGTGCTCCGTCAATTCATATGATGAAAGCCAATATAACAACAGAGGTTGCACCTATTGTTGGAAGCGAATCACAGTCGGAAGAGCTTGTTATGTATCTTCTTAAAGAGTTTGAAGAAAATCCAAAGGAAATATGGGATTCAAACATCTTTGGCAAATCTCTTAATGAACTTGTCAACGAGGGGTTGAGAAACAAGCTTTATCGTATGCCGACAGATGCAAGAATGAAGTTGCAGGAAACGCTTGAAAAGGTAATCAACGAGGGTTGCAGTGGGCTTATCTGTATAATTCTATAAATAAAACAAAAAGCACAGGTTTTAATTTGATTAAGACTTGTGCTTTTAGCTTGTTATGTACCTTATATTGACTTGCAATCATTAAATATGATACTATTGTTTAAAGTATATTATAGAAAATAGAAAGTAGGAGAAAAGATGAAAAAATCTATAAAAATAGTTTTATGTGCTTTAATTGCAATAGCTTTGGTTGTTGGAATTGTTTTTGTAAGCAATTTTTTCTATGTTCCTGATAAAAAAGTGCTCAATGGCGAAAAGATCGTTCAGACGGTTGAAAGTGTTGAGCAATTTGAAAAGAACAAGGCAGAAATGGAAAAGCAAATAAAAGCACTTGCAGACGAAAAAGGCTGGGAGTATAGTAGCGGTAATTCCTGTTTTGCAGATGTAGATGAAAAACTTTACTATTCTTGCAATTTGAATAAAACTAATCTTAAAAGACCTGACTCACAAGATGATTTAATAAGAATTATTGTAATGTATCTTGAAGAAAGTAAAAATGAAGTATATCAAATAGAACTTGAAACTACTAAAGAATCAGATGCTTTAAAAGATGAATTTATGGAGTTCTTTAATATAGTATCTTTTGTTCAGTTTGATAGCAAAAGCTTTAAAAAGGTTGATAGTAAAATAGGTAGAACGCTTCAATTAGGAAAAGAAAGATATATAAGAAATTCTTATAGCTTTGAGGTGAATTTTGATATTCCTGAAAATATGTTCCTTATGGAAAATGAAATCTTTACTGCAAAAAAAGATAAAATAAAAATAGGAAGCGAAGAAATAGTTTCAAGAGAATATACTGGTATTACTAAAAACGGAGTTCAACAAACTGAATGGACTGATAAATGCAAAAATTTTAATGTCTGAAAATTGATAACGCAAAAAGCCGTAGAAATAAATCTACGGCTTTTTATATTATTATCACTTTTTATTTTTCACCTATTGAGCAATATTTAAACAACCCCAAAACATCGGACATAGTTACATTTCCATCAAAATTAAAATCGGCAACTGCTATATCTTCTGGTGAGGAGTAATCCTTGCCCTCTTTGAGATATTTGAGGAAATACATACAGTCGAGCATATTCACTGTATTGTCTGCACTGCTGTCAATATTGCCGACAACAACATTATAAATATTTATGTTATAAGTTTGCTGTGCTATATTGTTGCAGTGTATTGTTATGGTTTGATTTGTCTGTTCGCTTGATGAATCAAAGCCAGAGCAGAGAGATAAATCAATAGGTATATCTTCATAGAGAGTATCAGAATAGTAAAGTCTTAAATAACCGCCATTTGTACTCAAATCAGAGCCTTTTGCATAGTAAATTTTTTGCGGTAAATTTATTGTTATATTTATAGTAACATAAATTGTGTAGGTTATTGTTATTTCACCGTTTGTAGCAGTAACAGTCTGTTTGCCGGCATTGTTGAGATTATAACCGCTAAAAGTGAAAGAGCCATCATTTAAGTTGAGCGTCTGAGTTGTGCCGTCTGCACGAGTGTAGCTTACTTCGCCGCTCTTATCAAGTGTGCTGTTGCCTTCCTGATAATATTGCTCTGGTGTTTGAGTTATTTCAGGGGTATCGTTAACCTCTATTGTATAATATAAGCTTTTGCCCATATATTCAACACATATTTCCTGCTCGGATACGCTCTGCATATCGTAGCCATAGCACATATCTTCTGTTATCGGCTGATAGGAAAAATTGCCCGTTGAATATGTAACCTTTATTTTACCGTTTGTCTTGAAACTATCGCCCTTTGTAAATGTGGTGAGGGTAGGCTGCTGAGAAAATTCAATTTTACTTACAGAAGCTTGCTCGGCACTTACTTGAAGCACAAAACTGTCCGTCTGACCTGTTCTTGCAGTTGCAGTTATTATTGTAGTGCCTGCTTTTAAAGCGTTTAAAGTTCCGTTAGTAGAATTAACGGTTGCAACCGAAGTGTCAGAAGATGAAAAGGTAACTGCTTTAAGGTCGGTATCAGTTGAAATGCTCGGTGTTGCGGTTAAGGTTGCTTGCTCACCGATTGTCAAAACAGCCGACGGGGTTAAGCTTACAAATGATGATGGTAACCAGCCGTCAAAGGTTATGTTATCTTTTGTATATTCAATATGATACCAAAGAGGAAAGGAACTGTTGCCTGTATAAATCTGCTCTTTAACAGTTACAGAGGTTCCGTTTGGTACGCTTACATAGTCGCTTGATTTAACACTTGTCATATTGCTTGGATTATAAACAAACTGATTATAGCTTATACCTGGACCTGTTCTTAAACGAACAGTATATGGTGAAGCAGTAACAACAACTGTACCCGTAGGGTTGTTAAGTGTTTTATCAGAAAGTTTATCTAATGAAATATTATATTTCTTTAAAATGTTATTATCATCATAAGAAGAATATATGTTTTTAAAAACAGGGATATAAAAAACCTTTGGTTCTGACAACTCCGAATTTTTCATATAGCCGTCGTATGTAGTTGAAGCCTCGTTTGCAGGGGCGTGAGCGTTGGTCATATACTGATGGGTATATAAATCACCAATTAAATCAAACTTTTGAAGATATAATGTGTTTTGTCCTTCGTTTATATAGCCATCAGCTATCCACAAAGCACCGCCGACAATGGACTTTTCAGGAGTTGTCCAAGGTCTGCCGTATGTACCCGTCTGATAACCGCTTTCTAAATTTGCGGCATAGCTTAAACCACTTGCAATAGAGTCAGATGCAGAGGAATAAGCGTGTATGTTATAAAAATTATAAATTCCTTTGTATGTAAGATAGTTACCGCTTGTACTGCTTGAACCGCTTACACCGACCTCTTGCTTTATTCTTGCGGCAAGATAATACGGACTTACTTTTGCCTGTTCGGCAGCTTCCATTATTATCTGTGCATAGTTTTTGTTAAGAGTTTGTGTGTTGCCGTTTGAGTCAAGATATGTAACATTACTTTCACTTGACATAAATGTTCCGCTGAGAATTTTTTTAACGCCGTCTATTGTTTGAAAATTTGCATCATAGCCTAAATATTCAAACATAAAGATATATCTTTCATCAAGGAAATTGAGTGGGTTAATGTAATAAGCAAGTGAGGCAGAGGACATAGAGTGCCAGTTCGGTTTTTCTGCTACTATGTATTCACTTTCAGTAGTACAGGAAGCACAGTTACAGCTATAACAGCTCCCGTATGAAGTATAGTTCAAACGGGTATCCATACTTGTTTTTGTAGTGAAATTACGCAGATGATTGCTTCTTTCACCCTCAATAACAGTATTGAAGTCAAGATTTGTAATCATAGCCTTGAACTGCCATTCGGGATATTTTTGATTTAATTGCTTTAAATAAACTATTTAACTGTCGGGAATTCCTTTTTGCTTTAAGCTCTGCTCAAAGCTTGCTTCGGCAAAGACATTAGCTGAAACAGAAAGTATGGAGATTAAAGACAAGACAGAAAGAACCATAGCGAGAATTTTTTTGAAGATTTTATTTTTCAAGGTAAAAATCACCTCATTTAATAAGACTTTATGTAGTTAATTGTATCATAAATAAAATTTTTATTGTATTGCTATATTATAAGAAAAATCGTCACTTTTTTTATTTAATAATAAAAGTTTTTTCATTTTTCTGTAAAAAAACCTCCCTTTAAAAGTAAAGAGAGGTGATTTATAGAATAAAATGTTATTTTTCGCCTTTTATTTTAATTTTTGCCTTTATTTTTTCCTTGTTTTTTTCGTCGTCCTTGTCAAACATAAATTTATCATCGGCAGATTTTGATTTTTTTTCATCGTCGGCTGATGTTTCTTTTTTATCTGTAAGTTTGAGTTTTTCGCTTTCCAAAAGCTTTCCGCAAATCATAGTGCTAATCATAGCCTGGAAAGACATAAATGAAATGAAAGTAAGAGCCTTTGTAAGTTCATCGTTTTCACTATGCTTATCTTCAAGCTTATGGTCGATGATTTTTAGAGCATCTTCGATAGCATCAACATAAGCATCAGAAACCTCATTGATAACGGAATAAAAAATATCATACATTTTTTCTAATTGCTGAGTATCTTGAATTGAAGAGGTAAAGGCTTTTATTTCAGGCATTGAGAGATTTTGCTTCAACATAAAAATATAGATTAAGGTTAATATATGCCTGCGGTTGTATTTCTTATTTTCGGGGCGAGGGAGTACACCTGCCTTGGTGTAGTTGTTAATCATAGTGCTTGTAAAAACATTTTCATCATTTCTTCTCAAAGAGTCGCCCATTTCTTGCTCTAAAAAAGAAATAACCTGCTCCATATATAAATCAATCTTTGGAATATCATTTGAGTCAACCATTTTAAAATCAGCAATTTCTTTTGCTATTTCAAGAACCTCTTTATTAAAATCCATAAATAAAACTCCTTTTAACTGATATTCATATTATATAGTATTTAAAACTATATTTCAAGGTAAAAAAATCAGCATAAAATAAATTTATGCTGATAAAAGATTAAATATTGAAAAGCCTTTTTGCGTTTTCGCTTGTTAAATCAAGAATTTTTTGCGTTTCACAGTTGCGTATTTCTGCAATTTTTTCAGCAGAATAGGGGATAAGTGAAGAATCATTCCTCTTACCTCTAAACGGAACGGGTGACATATACGGGCAGTCCGTTTCAAGCAATAGCTTATCATCGTCAACTATCTTTGCAACTTCAAGAGGCTTGCGTGCGTTTTTAAAAGTAACTGCACCGCCTAAACCGATATACATACCGATTTTTAAAATTTCCTTTGCCATTTCAACGCTACCCGAAAAACAATGAACAACGCCTTTTGGTTTATAGTATTTGAGTATATTCAGAATATCCTCGTGCGAATCTCTGTCGTGAACAATTACAGGAAGATTATTTTCCATCGCAAGTTCAATCTGCTGAGTGAAAAATTTTTTCTGAATTTCTTTTGGTGCGGCATCATCATAGTGATAATCAAGTCCGATTTCACCGATAGCCACAACCTTTTTATGCTTTATCAAAGCCTTTAAATCATCAAGATAATTGCTTGGAGTTTCGTTTATATTTTCGGGGTGAATTCCCAAGGCTGCATAAACAAAACTATATTTTTCAGCAAGTTCAAGAGTTGATTTTACACTCGATAATGAACAGGCACAGTTTATAACTGAACATACGCCTTTTTCTTCAAGAGAGGAGAGAAGCGTATTTCTGTCAGTGTCAAACTGTTCATCATCATAGTGTGCGTGAGAGTCAAAGATATTTTTCATTATCTTATCTTTGAGCCGTTAGGCATACCGTCAACAAAAACAACCTTAACATCATCTTCGGCACAGTCTGCTGCAAGAATCATACCACAGCTTTCAACACCGCAAAGAGTAGCAGGCTTTAAGTTTGCAACAACAATTACCTTGTGACCGATTAAATCCTCAGGCTTATACCATTGAGAAATACCAGAAGCAACTGTTCTTGGAACGCCCGAGCCATCATCAAGAGTTAATTGAAGCAATTTCTTTGAACGCTTAACAGGTACACAGTCCTTAACCTCTGCAACCTTTAACTCAACCTTTGCAAAATCATCAATTCCGATTTGTGCAACGCCCTCAATCTGCTCTTTTGCCTCAGCCTTTGCTTTTGCTTCTTGTTCTTCAAGGAATTTAAGCTCCTGCTCAACATCTATTCTTGGGAAGATAATATCGCCCTTTGTTATTTTTGCACCGTCAGGAAGAAGCCCCCATTCCTTAGAACTATCCCAAGTGAGAATATCCTTGTTATCGCATATCTGCTGCTGAATTTTCGGTGCTGTTTCAGGCATAAATGGAGTTATAAGAATAGATATAATTCTTATACTTTCGCAAAGATTATACATAACTGCGGCAAGGCGATTTTTCTGACTTTCGTCTTTTGCCAAAGCCCAAGGTGCAGTCTCGTCGATATATTTATTTGTTCTTGAAATAAGCTTCCATATTGCTGACAATGCGTTGCTGAACTGCAAGGTTTCCATTTCCTTTTCAACGCAATCACAAGTTGACTTTGCAAGAGCGATTAAATCATCATCAAATTCGCCACTTTCTCTTTCAGCAGGGAGAACGCCGTCAAAATATTTGCCGACCATAGCAGCAGTTCTTGAAACAAGGTTGCCCAAATCATTTGCAAGGTCAGAGTTAATTCTGTTTATAAGCACTTCGTTTGAGAAAACGCCGTCAGAGCCAAAGGTTATATCGTGAAGAAGGAAATATCTTATTGCATCAACACCATAGCGGTCACAAAGCAAAACTGGGTCAACAACATTACCCTTTGATTTACTCATCTTGCCGCCGTCAAGCACAAGCCAGCCGTGACCGAGTACCTTTTTAGGAAGAGGCAAGCCGAGTGACATAAGCATAGCTGGCCATATTATTGTATGAAAACGAACAATCTCTTTACCAACAAGGTGAATATCAGCAGGCCAGTATTTCTTGAAGTTGCTGTCATCATTAGAGCCATCGCCGAGTGCTGTAATATAGTTTGAAAGTGCATCAATCCAAGCATAGACAACTTGCTTCGGGTCAAATTCAACAGGGATACCCCAAGTGAAGGATG
>JAILBY010000076.1 GCA_024680655.1 Clostridiales bacterium
GGAACTCCTGATAGCCGCCCTTGGGATCCTTGGAATCCAGGGTGAACTTCTTGCCGTCGGCAGCGGGGTTGAAGCGGAACATATTCCAGTAACCGCAGTCAACAGCCTTCTTCATTTCAGCCTGGCAATTTACCATACCGCCCTTAATGCTGTGCATTTCGCAAGGAGCATAACCGATGATAAGTGATGGGCCGTGATATGCTTCTGCTTCTGCAATAGCTTTAAGAGTCTGATTCTGGTCAGCACCCATAGCTATCTGAGCAACATAAACATAACCATAAGACATAGCGATTTCTGCAAGGCTCTTCTTAGCGATAGCTTTACCAGCAGCAGCAAACTGTGCAACCTGACCTATCTGAGAAGCCTTTGAAGCCTGTCCGCCTGTATTTGAGTAAACTTCTGTATCGAATACCATAACATTTACATCTTCACCTGCTGCAAGAACGTGGTCAAGACCGCCGAAGCCGATATCGTATGCCCAGCCGTCACCGCCGAATATCCATACAGATTTCTTTGAAAGATATTCTTTATTGTTAAGAACATCGTTGCATGTAGCACAATTTGCACCTGCTTTTTCAAGAGCAGCAACAAGAGCCTTTGAAGCCTCTGTATTTGTCTTGCCGTCATCTACTGTTTCAAGATACTTTTCAGCAGCAGCCTTAACATCAGCAGAAGCCTTATCAGAAGCAGCGATTTCCTTAACTTCGTCTATAAGACGAGAACGGATAGCTTTCTGACCAAGATACATACCGAAGCCGTGTTCTGCGTTATCTTCAAACAATGAGTTAGCCCAAGCAGGACCGTGACCTTCCTTGTTTGTTGTATATGGTGATGTTGCAGCAGGACCACCCCAAATTGAAGAACAACCTGTTGCGTTTGAGATATACATTCTGTCACCAAAGAGCTGAGTGATAAGACGAGCATATGATGTTTCAGCACAACCTGCACATGAGCCTGAGAACTCGAGCAAAGGCTGTTTGAACTGACTGCTGATTACATTCATTGTTGCAGTTGTTTCAGCCTTTTCTGTAACATTAGCAACACAGTAATCAAATACTTCCTGTTCAGCAAGCTGTGATTCAGCAGGAACCATTTTAAGTGAATCAGTAGGACAAACGCCTACGCAAACGCCGCAGCCCATACAATCAAGAGGAGAAACAGCAAGAGTGTAAACATAATCTGTCTTAACAACAGGCTTTGGAGATTTCTTCATATTTGCAGGAGCCTTTGCAACTTCGTCTGCGTTTAATGCGTAAGGACGAATTGTTGCGTGTGGGCAAACAAATGCACACTTATTACATTTTGCACAAGTTTCTGCATTCCACTCAGGAACCATAACAGCAACGCCACGCTTTTCATAAGCAGAAGCACCCTGTTCAAATGTACCGTCAACATGGTCAACGAAAGCAGAAACAGGAAGTGAGTCGCCGTCCATCTTTGAAACAGGCTTTAAGATGCTGTCAACCATCTTAACGAGCTTTGCAGGACCTTTTTCTGTTGAAGCAACAGCTTCGTCCTTTGCGTCTGCCCAAGAAGCAGGAACATCAATCTTAACAAATGCTGTTGCACCTGCATCGATAGCCTTATGGTTCATATCAACAACATCCTGACCTTTTTTGAGGTAAGATTTTGTTGCAGCTTCCTTCATATACTTAATAGCATCTTCTTCTGGCATAACCTTTGCAAGTTTGAAGAATGCTGATTGAAGAATTGTGTTAGTTCTCTTGCCCATACCGATTTTAGCAGCAAGGTCAATAGCGTTAACTGTGTAAAGCTGAATATTGTTCTGAGCAATATATCTCTTTGCTTCTGCTGGCATATGCTTATCAAGTTCTTCTGCACTCCACTGGCAGTTGATAAGGAATACACCGCCTGGCTTAAAATCGTTAACCATCTTGTAACCCTTGATAACATAAGATGGGTTATGGCAAGCAACAAAGTCAGCCTTATTGATATAATAAGGGCTCTTGATTGGCTTGTCACCAAAACGCAAGTGAGAAACAGTAATACCACCTGTTTTCTTTGAGTCATACTGGAAATAAGCCTGAACATATTTATCTGTATGGTCACCGATAATCTTTATTGAGTTTTTATTAGCACCAACAGTACCGTCACCGCCAAGTCCCCAGAATTTACATTCGATTGTACCTTCTGCTGCTGTGTTTGGTGATGGCTTTTCTTCAAGAGAAAGATGTGTAACATCATCGTTGATACCAAGAGTAAACTGTGCCTTTGGCTCTGCCTTTGCAAGTTCTTCATAAACTGCAAATACGCTTGAAGGAGGAGTATCCTTTGAACCAAGACCATAACGACCGCCGATAATCTTTTCAACGCTTCTGCCCTGTGAAGCAAGAGCAGTAACAACATCCATATAAAGAGGCTCGCCAAGAGCACCTGGCTCTTTTGTTCTGTCAAGAACAGCTATCTTCTTAACTGTTGAAGGGATAGCAGCAACAAGCTTTTCTGCTGAGAAAGGACGATAAAGACGAACTTTAACAAGACCTACTTTTTCACCCTTAGCTGTTAAATAGTCAATAACTTCTTCTGCAACGTCGCAAATTGAACCCATAGCTACTATAACACGGTCTGCATCTGCTACACCGTAGTAGTTGAAGAGCTGATAGTTTGTGCCAAGCTTTGCGTTAACCTTGCCCATATATTCTTCAACAATTCCTGGAATTGCATCATAATATTTGTTGCAAGCTTCACGATGCTGGAAGAAAATATCGCCGTTTTCGTGAGAACCACGCATAACAGGGCGTTCTGGGTTAAGAGCACGCTTTCTGAATGCTTCAACAGCATCCATATCGCACATTTCTTTCAAATCATCATAATCCCAGATTTCAATTTTCTGAATTTCGTGAGATGTACGGAAACCATCAAAGAAGTTGATGAAAGGAACTCTGCCCTTGATTGTTGCAAGGTGAGCAACAGCACCGAGGTCCATAACTTCCTGTGGGTTTGTTTCAGCGAGCATTGCGAAACCTGTCTGACGGCAGGCATAAACGTCTGAATGGTCACCGAAAATATTAAGAGCATGAGATGCTACACAACGAGCTGATACGTGGAATACGCAAGGAAGAAGCTCACCTGCGATTTTATACATATTAGGAATCATAAGAAGAAGTCCCTGTGATGCAGTATAAGTTGTTGTTAAAGCACCTGCTGCCAAAGAACCGTGAACAGTACCAGAAGCACCTGCCTCTGACTGCATTTCTGATACCTTTACTGTTGTACCAAAAATATTTTTCTGACCTGCTGCTGACCACTGGTCAACATAGTCTGCCATTGGGCTGGATGGAGTGATAGGATAAATACCTGCAACTTCTGTGAACGCATAAGACACATGAGCGGCAGCATTGTTACCATCCATAGTTTTTGTTTTTCTTGCCATTACAAAATTTCCTCCTTATTGAATATCGGAAAGCAGTTATAAATAACTACTCATACGATTAAAATATTAACACTTTTTTTATGACTTGTAAACTATAAAAAAGTAAAAAACTTAAAAATTGTCAAAAATTTATCTATCTCCCAAAAGCCTGTTTGACATAAG
>JAILBY010000093.1 GCA_024680655.1 Clostridiales bacterium
GGACGGCTCTTTTTTGGCCGAGTTTTTGTTGGACAAGGGCTATCAGGTTCACGGAATAATCCGACGCTCGTCTTCATTCAATACAGGACGCATCGAGCATCTTTACATCGACGACCTCATCGAGGACATGCACAAGGACAAGAAGGTCAAGCTCCATTACGGCGACCTCACCGATTCTGAAAGCTTGATTCGCCTGATTCGCGAAATAAAGCCGACCGAAATCTACAACTTGGCCGCGCAAAGCCATGTGAAGGTTTCGTTTGACGTTCCAGAATACACCGCCGACACGGACGCCACCGGCGTATTGCGCATTTTGGAAGCCGTTCACTTTTTGGGCATGGAAAAAACTTGCCGCATTTACCAGGCCTCAACTTCCGAGCTTTTCGGCTTGGTTCAGGAAATACCGCAAAAAGAGACAACTCCGTTTTATCCGCGCTCTCCCTACGCCGTTGCGAAGCTTTACGGCTTTTGGATCATGAAGAATTACCGCGAGTCTTACGGAATGTTCTGCGCCAACGGAATTTTGTTCAACCATGAGAGCGAAAGGCGCGGCGAGACTTTCGTAACAAGAAAAATCACTTTGGCCGCCAGCCGAATCGCGCAAGGCTTCCAAAAAAAGCTTTACCTTGGAAACCTAAACGCCCTGCGCGACTGGGGATATGCCAAGGATTACGTTGAGTGCATGTGGCTGATTTTGCAGCAGGAAAAGGCCGACGACTTTGTTGTCGCCACCGGCGAGCAGCACAGCGTGCGCGAGTTCTGCCAGCTGGCTTTTAAAGAGGCCGGAATCGACATCGAATTCAAGGGAACTGGCGTCGACGAAAAGGGCTACGACAAGGCCACCGGAAAAGTCTTGATTGAAGTGGACCCCAAGTATTTCCGCCCGGCGGAAGTCGAAACCTTGCTCGGCGACCCCACAAAGGCAAAGAGCGTTCTTGGCTGGAACCCCACAAAGACCAGCTTCCCGGAACTTGTAAAAATCATGATGAAGCACGACATGGAATATGTCAAAGCGGAACGCGTGGTAAGAAATAGATAATTCATAATTAAGGGTTAGGAATTAAGAATTATGAAAAGCGATAGCAAGATTTATGTTGCGGGCCACAGAGGCCTTGTTGGCGGAGCCATTTTAAGAGCCTTGAAGGCCAAGGGCTATTCAAACATTGTCACAAAGACTCACTCGGAGCTTGACCTTTTGAACCAAGCCGCGGTTAACGATTTTTTCGCGACTGAAAAGCCGGACTACGTTTTCTTGGCCGCCGCTCATGTAGGCGGAATCGGAGCCAACTCCACTTATCCGGCGGACTTCATCTACCAAAACATGGTCATCGGCTTTAACGTTGTGGAGGCCGCTAGAAAGAACGGCGTGAAAAAATTGATGAACCTTGGCTCCACTTGCATTTATCCAAAGCTGGCCCCTCAGCCCATTAAAGAGGAGTCTTTGCTCACAGGCCCCTTGGAGCCGACGAACGACGCCTACGCGCTTGCAAAAATCAGCGTAATAAAATTGTGTACCGCCTACAACAAGCAGTATGGAACAAACTTCCTTAGCGTGATGCCCACAAACCTTTACGGCCTTGGCGACAACTATGAGCTTCAGGGAAGCCACGTCTTTCCCGCGATGATAAGAAAATTCCACGAGGCAAAGGCCAGCGGCGAGGACCTTGTAAAACTTTGGGGAGACGGAAGCCCCTTGCGCGAATTCCTTTTTGCGGGAGACCTTGCCGACGCGGTTGTGTATCTTATGGAAAACAAGGACGCCGCCGACTTGCGGACTCCGACCGGAGACTTTGTCAATGTTGGAACCGGAAAGGAATGCACAATCAAGGAATTGGCCGAGACTGTCCGCGACGTGGTTTACGAAGATTGCCCCGGCCGCCAATGCAAGATGGAATGGGATTCTTCAAAGCCAAACGGAACCCCCAGAAAACTTTGCGACGTGACCCGCCTCAACGCGCTTGGCTGGACTGCCAAGGTTGGCGTGCGTGAAGGCGTTAAGATAAGCTACGACGACTTCTTGCATGGGGATGTTAGGAAGTAGGGGAAATGATGAACTACAAACTTATTGACATGGACGTTCACGGCGACCGCCGCGGAAAGTTGGTCGCGATAGAGGCGCTTAAGGACATTCCGTTTGAAATCAAGCGCGTGTATTATATGTTCGACACTTTGCCCAATGAAGCGAGAGGCTTTCACGCGCACAGGGAATTGGAGCAGATTATCATCGCAATGGACGGGGCCTGCCGCTTTATCCTTGACGACGGCAAAAAGCGCGAACAGGTTTTGTTGAACAGGCCTGATGTTGGCTTGTATATCGGCAAAAACATGTGGCGCGAGATGCACGATTTTTCTTACGGCTGCAAGCTTGTGGTTTTGGCCAGCGAGTATTATAATGAAAAAGAATATATCAGAAATTACGATGATTTTTTAAAGTCATTGAAAGATGTAAAGTAATAGGAAAAAGCAATGGCAAAAATATTGGTTGCTGGAGCTGGCGGAGCTCCTTCTGAAGGCGTTATCAATTCTCTTTTGGAAAGCAAAGAAAATTTTGAAGTGATAGGCATGGGATCGGAGCCAACAGATCTCATTCTTTCCCATGCAAAGAGAAAATATTGCGTTCCGTATGCCAACTCTCCAGAATACAAAGAGGCGCTTCTAAAAATTTTGAACAAAGAGAAGCCCGGTTTGATTCACTTTCAAAACGATTTGGAGGTTTTCTATGCTTCGAGCATCCGTGACGATATTCTTGCGACTGGAACAAAAATGTTTATGCCAGATCATGGCGTCATTGACACTTGCGTACATAAGTATAAGTCTTGGTTGAAGTTTAAGGCCGCCGGCGTGACTGTCCCAGAGAACATGATGATAAATGATGAGTCGGATTTGAAGAAAGCTTTTTCTGAACTAGGCGATGAAAACGGAACGATATGGCTCAGAGCCTCTTCAATTGGCGGTGGTGGAAAGGGGTCTGTTCCGACAAACGATTTTGAGTTTGCTCGCGCTTGGATAAACCGTGTTGACGGCTGGGGCGACTTTGTGGCCGCGCAAATGCTCACAAAAAAGACCGTTACTTGGCTTTCTATTTGGCACGAAGGGAAACTCGTCGTCGCTCAAACGCGAAAGAGAAGCGGTTGGGTTCATGGAAACAGAAGCGCGTCGGGCGTGACAGGCGTAACAAAAGTTGGAACAACTTGCTCTGACCCCATGGTTGACGAAATTGCCGCAAAGTCCATAATGGCCGTTGCCGACAAGCCTCATGGCATTTTTGGCGTTGACATGGCGTATGATAAAAACGGCGTGCCAAATCCTACTGAAATTAATATCGCTAGATTTTTTACAACAGTCTTGTTCTTTACAAAGGCGGGGCTCAATATGCCTGAGATTTTCGTGAACCTCGGCCTTTATGGAAAAATGCCGGACTTGCCAAAGACGATAAATCCTCTTCCCGACGGCCTCATGTGGCTTCGAGGAATGGACACCGTTCCCCGCTTGGCGCGTTCGGAAGAGTTTGAAAAGGAGCTTGTTACTCTTTGAAAGTTTTAGTTACCGGCGCGACAGGTTTTATAGGCAAACATTTTCTTGATTATATAACTCCGATTTATGGGAAGGAAGGTATTGTTCTCCTTTCAAGCCGCTCTGTCGACGGCTATCCTTGTGTTTTGCATAAAGGATACGCCTTTTCTAAAAATGATTTTATTGAAAGTGGAATAGATTCCATAGATATTGTTTATCATTTAGGAGGAGTTGTTCCTGCCAGTCAGCAAGATAACAATGCAAACAATGCGGGCTTGTTGGTTGACAATGTTTTAATAGCGAAATATTTACTTGATAATTTGCCCTCTGTCCCGAAAAAAGTAATTTATACTTCGTCGATTTCTGTTTATGATGGGGGCTGTGAAAATATAAGCGAGAGCGCTCCGTATACTTGCAATGATGTGTATGGAATTTCAAAGTTGATGTCTGAAAGTGTGTTTGAACGCGCGTCAAAAGAACAAGGCTTTGTTTTGCAAATCTTACGATTGGGACAGATTTATGGAGAAGGGGAAGAAAAATACAAAAAGATAATTTCTTCCTTTTTGGTTGATTTAATTCAGGGAAAGCCTGTGAAAATATATGGAGATGGCTGCGCTTTGCGAAGCAATCTATATGTAAAAGATCTTGTGAAGTATGTATACGAGGCGTCATTGAGTGAGACTTCCTTAGGGCCTGTAAACATATGCTCTTCTTTTCCCGTGACTATAAGACATTTGTTTGAAATTTGCCAGTCTTCCGTTAACAGAGGCGAAGCCTTTTATGATTTGACAAAAACCGTTTCCAATGTTGTGTATGACACCAGCAGGATGCGCAAACTTTTTCCAAAAATTAAGGAAACTTGTTTAGAGGAAGGAGTAAGAAATTTGTATAAGTATTTGGTGGAAAAAAATGTTGCTTGTTGACTATATAGCGTCTTACTTAAAAAAAATAGGCGTGACTAAAGTTTTTGGCTATCAAGGCGGGGGGATAGCGCCTCTTATTGAAGCGATTGGAAATACAAAAGGCATGGAATACATCCAATTGTACCATGAGCAAGCGTCTGGATTTGCTGCCGACGCTTATGGTAGAAGTTCGCAAAAGTTAGGAGTTTGTGTAGTTACGAATGGACCTGGGTTGACTAACGCGGTTTCTGCCATTGCAAACGCTCAATTTGATTTTAGTCCATGCTTGTTTCTTACTGGACAGGTAAATGTCCAGGATATTAATAAAACCCCTGGCGTTAGACAGAATGGCTTTCAGGAAGTGGATTCGCTAAAAATTGTTGGCTCTATTTCAAAATACGCGGTCTCTATTCGAAACAAAGATGACATAAAAGCAGAGCTGGAAAAGGCTGTTGGCATTGCTATGGAGTGTCCTAAAGGCGCCGTTGTTGTTGAACTTCCTCTTGATGTTCAGAAAGCGGAGGTTGGCTTTGATTTGTCGAACACAGACATCTTAACCGAAGATTCAAAAACAAGCATAAATGTTGACGATTTTTTAGATTCTCTCCAAAATGCAAAAAAGCCGCTTATGGTTCTTGGCGGCGGCGTCCGCTGTTCTTTTGGGGCGTATGAATTGATTCAAGAGTTTGTTGAGAGAACTCATGCGCCGGCGGTTTCTTCGCTTCAAGGTTTGGATATAGTTACATCAAACAGCATAGGCTTTTCTGGTTTATACGGGCTTGCGCATTGCAATTTGGCTCTCTATCAAGCAGATTTGATTTGTGTATTAGGCTGCAGACTTTCAAAAAGACAAATAGGAATTGCTGGCAAGTATTCAAAGAATGCAAAGAAAATATTTCAGGTTGACATCAACTCTAATGAATTGGGACGTGTTTTGAATGTTGACGGAGCGTATAATTGCGATGTGGGCGTTTTCTTAAAGGCTTGTTTGAGCAGTATAGAAGTTAAGCGAATTCAATTTGACTTTTCCTCTTGGAACAATGAGATTTTAAAATGGAAATCAATGTATTTAAATAAAAGTGAATTTAATCTCAAAGAAACCCAGCCTTTTGTTTTTATGAGAAATCTTTCTGATTTCATAAGCAAAGACTCTAATATTGCGTTTGACGTGGGACAGAATCAAATGTGGTGTGCCCAAGGCTTTGTTCCCAAAGTTGGACAAAGAATTTTTTCATCATCTGGGCTTGGTTGCATGGGGTTTTCCTTGCCAGCGGCTATTGGGGCGTATTTTGCAAATGGTAGGGTTACATACGCTTTTATGGGGGACGGAGGTTTTCAAATGAATCTTCAAGAATTGAATTCCGTTTCGTCAAGGAACTTGCCTATAAAGATTTTTGTTTTTAATAACGATTCGCTTGGAATGATTCAAGAAGTGCAGATGAAATTTAATGCCAGCAATTATATTGGAACAAAAATCGGTTATAAGGCTCCTAATTTTAAAGCATTGGCTAAAGCCTATAACATTGAATATGAAGCCGTAACAACTTGCATAATTGATAAGAATATTTCTGATAAATTAAAGTCTGATAATCCTGTTTTGTTTGAAATTATTTTGTCTGAAAATCCTACGAGATTGATGAATAAATATGATGTTCAAGAAATATATATTTGATTTAGACGGCACTTTGATAAATGCATCTAATCGTTTATACAAATTGTTTCAAGCGCTTGTTCCGGAATCAAATTTTTCTTTAAGTGATTATTGGAAGCTAAAAAGAAATAAAGTTAATCATCAAAAGATTCTTTCCGAGTATTTTTCAAACTGTTCTTTTGATGTCTTTAACAAAAAATGGCTTGCTCTTATTGAGTCTCCTGAATATTTACAATTTGATTGTTTGTATGATGATACAAAACGCGTTTTAGAAATTCTTTCTAAAGACAACGCTTTGTATTTGCTTACGGCTCGTCAGAGTCGGGAAAATTTGTTAAAGGAACTTGAATCTTTAGATATTGCTCGGTATTTTTTGGAAATTCTTGCGACTGAGAATAAGACTGATAAATCTGAATTATTAAGGCAAATTGAATTTAATAAAAATGATTTTTTTGTAAGCGACATGGGGAAGGATATTGCAATAGGCAATGACGCCGGCTTGATAACCGTCGCCATTGCTCATGGCTTTATGAGCAAGGAATGTTTGTCGAAATACAATCCTTGTTTTATTATTGATGAGTTGTCAGATTTGCTTGTAAATTGCAATTCATAATTTTGGAGAGGTAAAGAAATATGCAAGTTCCATTTCTTTCATTAAAAGACGTGACAAACAAATACAAAGACGAAATCCACGAAGCGGCTCTTCGCGTGATTGACAGCGGCTGGTATTTGCAGGGCGCCGAGAACGAAAAGTTTGAGTCGGACTACGCTAAATATATTGGAACAAAATATTGCGTGGGTTGCGCCAACGGCCTGGACGCTCTTGTTTGGATATTTCGCGCTTACATAGAGCTGGGTGTGATGAGTCGGGGAGACGAGGTGATTGTTCCCGCAAACACATACATCGCCACAATTCTTTCCATAACAGAGAACGGCCTTGTTCCCGTCCTTGTCGAGCCGAACATAGACACTTTGCAAATTGACGATTCGCTGATTGAGCAAAAAATCACTCCAAAAACAAAGGCCGTTTGCATCGTTCATCTTTACGGACAATGCGCCTATACGGATAAGATTGGCGAGCTATGCAAAAAGCATAATTTAAAATTGGTTGAGGACAACGCGCAGGCGCACGGCTGCCTTTTTAACGGAGCGAAAACCGGAGCGCTTGGCGACGCGGCAGGGCACAGTTTTTATCCTGGAAAAAATCTTGGCGCCTTGGGCGACGCTGGCGCGGTTACGACCAATGACGAGGCTCTTGCAAAAACAATCAGAAGCCTTGCCAACTACGGAAGCCAAAAAAAATACGTCTTCCAATACACAGGCAGAAACAGCCGCTTGGACGAAATTCAGGCGGCGATTCTTGACGTAAAGCTAAAGCATCTTGACGATGATGTCGCTCTTAGAAAAGCCGTCGCAAAGCGTTATGTCGAGGGAATAAAAAATCCAAAAATCACGCTTCCCAAAGTGACGGAGTGGAATCAGCATGTGTTCCACATATTCCCAGTTTTGTGCGAGGCCCGCGACGAACTGCAAAAATATCTTGAGTCAAAGGAAATCGGGACAAACATACATTATCCGATTCCGCCGCACAAGCAGGAATGTTACAAGGCGTGGAGCGGAATGAGTTTGCCCGTGACAGAGAAAATCCACCGCGAGGAGCTTAGCCTCCCGATGAGCCCTTGCCTTACGGACGAACAGGTTCAATGGGTGATTGACGCTGTGAATGGGTTTTCTTGCGCTTAAGGTAAATGTTATGAAAATAAAACGATTGTATTCTGTTGATATATTTCGTATTGTGTGCGCTTTTATAATTTTTGTTTTTCATTCGCACACGCCGTCTGTCATTTATGTTGATTTTGGGTTTTTTAACAATTTTGTTTCCAATGGGCATGTTTTTATGACGGCCTTTTTTATGCTGTCTGGTTTTTCGTTGTATTATGCGTGGTTTGAAAATCTTTGCAACAAGCCGACCGAATTAACGGAAAGTTTTGAGGGACGCTTTAATTCTGTTGTTGGATTTTACATAAAGAGATTGGCAGGGATATATCCTCTCTATGTTTTTACAGCTCTTGCATATTCTATTTTGTTTAATGAACTGACGATTATGCAAAATATGGCTTTGCTTCCCCTTGAGATTGCTCTTTTACAATCTTTTTATCCTGACAGTTTTTTAATTTCGCATTTTGGCGGAACATGGTTTATTTCTTGCATATTTATATGTTATTTAATATTTCCTTTTGTTAAAACTGTTATAAAGAACAACAGCCGATGTGTTAACACTGTTTTATTGTTTCTGATATGGATGTTTTGTTCATATCAATTTGTATTAATGCATTTTTTTGATTTTGCAAATAATTTTACGCTTTTGTACACACACCCTATGCTAAGGTTTTGTGAGTTTTTATCAGGAATGATTGTCGCTGATTTGTTTGAGAAGAATAAATGCAAAACAATTTCAAAATGGTCTTGGTTGATGATTCCGTTTATGGCCATTGCATTTATACTTATTGTCACTGTATCGCTCGCTTTAAAGTCTTTGCCAATGTTCTTTTTTACTTTTATTGCCTTTCCTGTTTTTGGTTTTTCATTGTATCTCTGCGGAAGGCTGGAAACGCTTCATTCAATTCGTATTTGCAAACGTCTAGTAAAAGTGTTGAGTGAAAATACGTATGCGTTTTATTTGGCGCAGTTTTTTACTTGGAAGTTCGTTAAAAAAGTGAACGAGGGATATTTGCATTTGGGCAATGTCTCTCTTTTTTGTTTTTGCTTTCTTTGGTGTTCTTGCGTAGCTGGGATTATGCATTACCTTGTTGAAATGCCTTGTAAAAAAGCGGTTTTGTATTTGGCAAAGCGCTTTCAAATGATTTGAGAAATGATTTTTGATTTTATAGTGTGTTAAATATGGGACAGAAAAAGCAAATGGCCGCAAATGTAATTGTTGGTTTTGCGGCTCAAATAATTTCTTTTGCGTTAAGTTTTGTATCAAGAACATTCTTCTTGCGTTATATAGGCGTTGAAATTCTAGGGCTTAGCGGAACTCTTTCTTCCGTTGTTTCGGCTCTTTCATTGCTGGACTTGGGCTTTTATTCCGTTGTTGTTTTTAGATTGTATGACCCACTTATTCATCAACGCTATGACGAGTGCAATGAAATTCTTGCGGTTTTAAAGCGATTCTATTTATTTGTTGCGGGAGCTATTTCCATAATTTTAATTTGCATAGCCCCATTCTTAAAATTCTTTTTAAATGGCATTGAAATAACGCCTTTTGTTTATTTTGTTTATGCCTTGATTTCTTTGAACACTGTTGTTACATATTTTGTTGCGTATAAGCGCACTCTTCTATATGCGGATGGGAAGGACTCTGTTGCGAAAGCTGTTGATTCCGCTTGTAATATCAGTTTTGCTGTAATAAGAATTTTGATTCTTATTTTGACTAAAAATTTTTTGTTGCATCAAGCCGCCGGCATCGTTCAAACTCTTGTTTCCAATTTAATATTGCATGTTTATTGCAAGCGCCGATATCTTTGGATGCGAAGCGCGAAAATCAGCAGGGCCGTTTTAATGCCAATGCTTTCAGACGGAAAAAACGCTTTTGCGGGTAAATTTGCTGAATATGTTTATGGCGCTACTGATAATATTGTAATTTCGATATTCTTAAAGACTGTTACAGTTGGTTTTTATTCTAATTACTTAATGTTATCATCGTCTCTTAGAGTTTTGGGCTATGCTGTTATTTCACAAATAGCGCCGTTTGTCGGGAAAAAATATGCCGACAACAAGGATTCGTCGATTCACGAGAAGGATCTTGAGACATTTTCATTTATGTGTTTTGTCATGGCTGGCGCATTTGTTGTTCCGTTATATTTGCTGTCAGATTCTTTTATTGGCCGTTGGCTAGGCGACTCTTATATTTTGCCGACAATTGCTTTTTTTCTATGTGTGAATTTATATGTGGAAATACAGCAGGTAGCCTTTACTTTGTATATGGCGGCTGCAGGTTTTTTCGCGGAAGACAGAACAACCTGCGTTGTTAGCGCTGTTTGCAATATTGTTTCTTCTGTTATTTTAGTAAAAGTTCTTGGTTTGCCAGGCGTTATTTTGGGGTCGGTCATAAGCCAGTTGGTGTATTGGTTTTCTCGCGGAAGATGCGTTCTAAGAAAACTTTTTAATTCCGATTGGAGGTATATTCTAAGATATATAACTATGAATATTCTTTATGTTGTTGTTATTGTTCTTTCAATTTTGTTGATAGATAATCTTTTGCCTTTTATATATTCCGAACAATTTCTTTTGCAATTTTTCTTTCAGGGGGTTGTTTGTGAACTTTGTTTTGCTGTAATTTGCATTATTTGTTTTTCTTGGACAAAACCCTTTAGGGAATTCGTAAATAATTTAAAAAAAAGGTTTGCGAACAACGATAGGCAGGAAAAATAAGAATTGTCTATTCTTTCTTATAGGTTTTTTTAATAAAATGATTGTTGATAAAGGCATTGTATTCTCTGATTATGAAAAATTAAAAGCTGAGGCCAAAAAAAAATTTGAGCGAGGTGATTTTTCATTTTCAGCTTTATGCGTAAAACAAGCCGCAATATTAATGTACAATGCGAATCTAATATACTCCGATGACGAGTTGGAAAATTATTTGTCGCTTCTTTGTCGTCGCATTTTTTCAGATAAAAAAAAGCGGTTTGAAAAAAAAAGCGTTAAAAAGCGAGTTTTTTTTTATGACTATTTTGCACTTGACAATCGAGGTCTGACAGAACAGTATTTGACAGCTCTTTTTGACGCTGAATATGACTTGTTTTATTTAGGATGCAATGAAGGGGAAAAATCAACAGAAATATATCGAAGATTGCAAATGCATGACGTTCCTTTTAATGTTGTAAAAGAAAGTGAAGAAATTGAACGGGCTATTTGCATAAAAAATGATATTGAAGGTTTTTGTCCGGACATTATACTAGCGCATACATCTCCTTGGGATGTGGCGGGGCTTGTCGCGATAAAAGCATTTGAAGGCAATTGCGAGCGTTATCTTATAAATATTACAGACCATGCTTTTTGGTTGGGAACGAAAGCATTCGATTTCTTTATTGAATTTAGAAATTACGGTTACAATGTCTCTAGAAGATATAGAGGCATTGATGAAAGAAAGCTTTTGATGCTTCCGTATTACCCAATTATAAATGATTTAACTTCATTTCAGGGCTTTGATTTTGAAAGCGCTGGGAAAAAAATTGTTTTTTCTGGAGGAGCCATTTATAAAATTCAAGGCAGTCCTGTTTTTTTTAATCTAGTGAAACATATTCTAAACAATCATAGTGATGTTATTTTTTTATATCTGGGGGGCGGTGATTTTTCAGTTTTTGAAAACTTTGTGAGAGAAAATAAATTTCAAAAACGGTTCTTTTATTACACGGAGAGAAAAGATATTTTTGAAATATTTAAAAGGTGTGATATTTATTTGAATACATATCCATTAATAGGTGGTTTAATGACCCAATATGCTTGTGTGGCCGGGAAATTGCCTATTACAATTAATGTTGGCGGTAACAATAATTTCAACAATGTGGATGAGCTGTTGCTCGGAAAAAGCGATGTTAAGATTCAATATGATTCGGAAGAAGATTGCGAAAGGGCATTGGATTTTTATTTGAATAATCCGCAAATTCTAAAAGATGTTGGGAAAAAAATAAAAAACGAAATAATAGCTCCTAAAGATTTTAAGAAACATTTGCTTTTGTATTTGAATGGGAAAAGAGATTGTTCGTTTTCATTGCGCGATTACGACATAAACTTTGAAATGGTTTTTCAATCATACATCAAGCGTTTTAACGAAAACTTGGTTGACAATTATTTTTCCATTTTTACAATTTTGGGAAAAAAGGCGTTCGTACATTTTCCTATATACTTTTGTCACTCGTTCTGTGTCAGGGCTTTAAGAAAAGTGAAGAAAATCCTAAAACTAAAATAAGATGTTTGTTGATTGTATTTCTTGTTTGTTTTATAATTTTTGTTGTACATTTTGAGAGGTAAGGGGATTGAAATCATTAATACTTGCAGGCGGAAAAGGCACCAGGCTTGGCGAAGAAACTCGCAAAGTTCCAAAGCCGATGGTGCACATCGGAGGCTATCCGATACTTTGGCACATAATGAAAATATACAGTTATTATGGATATAACGATTTTGTCATTCTTACTGGATACAAGGGGCATGTAATTAAGGATTACTTTCTTAACTACTACACTCGCTACAGTGACATGACCATCGATTTGGAAAAAGACGACGTTCAGATTCACAAAATGCGCAGCGAGCCTTGGAAAATTACTATGCTTTATACCGGCGAAGAGACAATGACCGCCGGCCGCATTGCAAAAGCTAAAAAATATATAGGTAATGAGCCGTTCATGTTGACTTATGGCGATGGCGTGAGCGATGTGAACATTGAAAAGCTAATTGATTCGCATACAAAGTGCGGAAAGTTGGTCACTTTGACGGCTGTTCAGCCGGCTGGACGTTTTGGGGCTCTTGAGATTCAACCGGACGGAACTATAAGCCAGTTCCAAGAAAAGCCTAGCGACGCTTGGATTAATGGAGGTTTTTTTGTTTGCGAAAATAAAGCTCTCGATTACATTCCTGTGGATTCAAATGGAATTATGTGGGAGCGAGCGCCGCTTCAAAATATTGCCAAGGATGGCCAGCTGCACGCCTACAAGCACATGGGCTTTTGGCATCCGATGGACATGTTAAAGGACAAGGAAGACTTGACGGCTCTGTGGCATGAACATCGCGCGCCTTGGGCGCTTTGGGATCCTTCCCAAATTGAGGGCAGTAAAAAATGATTTTGTCATTTTACAAAAACAAGAAAGTTTTTTTGACGGGGCACACCGGCTTCAAGGGAACCTGGCTGTGCCGCATACTGGCAATGGCCGGAGCCGAAACGGCGGGCTATTCCCTGGAGCCGCCGACAAGCCCCAGCCTTTTTGAATTGACGAAAACAGCCGGACAAATGAAGTCCGCAATCGGCGACATTCGAGACGGCGAAAAGCTCAAGGCCGCGATGTCGGACTTCAAGCCCGAAATCGTTTTGCACTTGGCCGCGCAGCCGATAGTCAGAACCTCGTATAAGGATCCGGCGGGCACCTACCAGACCAACGTTATGGGAACGGTCAACATTCTCGAGGCCGTCCGCGCGTGCCCTTCGGTAAAGTCATTCGTCAACGTGACGACCGACAAGGTCTACCTCAACAGGGAATGGGCGTGGGGCTACCGCGAGAACGAGGAGCTTTGCGGCTACGACCCGTATTCGAACTCAAAGTCCTGCTCCGAGTTGGTGACTTACAGTTACAGAAATTCGTTCTTCAACGAAGAGTCCTCGCCCGCGATTTCCACCGCCAGAAGCGGAAACGTAATCGGGGGCGGCGACTACGCCACGGACAGAATAATTCCCGACTGCATCCGGGCAGTTGAGTCCGGAAAGGAAATCGTTTTAAGAAATCCAAATTCAACGCGGCCGTACCAGCACGTTTTGGAATGCCTTAGGGGCTACCTCGCGCTGGCGAAGGCCCAGTTCGAGGACAAGTCGTTCGCGGGCTCTTACAACTTCGGCCCAGACGACGAATCCTGCGTCACGACCGGCCAGCTTGCCACGCTTTTCTGCGAGGCGTGGGGCGACGGAGCCTCATGGAAGAACGTCAGCGAGGCCAACGCCCCCCACGAGGCGAACTTCTTGAAGCTTGACTGCTCTAAGTCAAAGGCCGCGCTGAGCTGGTTCCCCCGCTGGGGCATAAAGGAAGCCGTGTCGAAAATCGCGGAATGGGAGAAGGCCGTTCAGGGCGGAATGTCCGCCGCTGAAGCAACCGACAGGCAGATAAAAGAATACTTTGGAGAATGACATGTTTGAGAACAAAACGAAAGACGAGGCCGCGAAGGAAATCCTTGACGGCGTGAAAGAGTACTACAAGAAATTCATGGCGCGCCCCGAATGGAAGGACGGCGAGCGCATCTCCTACGCCAGCCGCGTTTTTGACGAAAAGGAAATGACGAACCTTGCCGACTCCATGCTGGAGTTCTGGCTCACAAGCGGCCGCTACACCGATCGGTTCGAGAAGGAGCTCGGCGAATACCTTGGAACATCTTGCGTTTCGCTGGTGAACTCGGGAAGCTCCGCGAACCTTTTGGCGTTCATGGCCTTGACATCCCCGCTTTTGAAGGAGAGGCAGGTCAAGCGCGGCGACGAGGTCATCACAGTGGCCTGCGGATTTCCCACGACAGTGACTCCGATTTTGCAGTACGGAGCCGTTCCTGTTTTTGTCGACGTGACGATTCCTCAATACAACATAGACGCGAGCCAGCTTGAGGCCGCGCTAAGCCCGAAGACAAAGGCCGTAATGATAGCCCACACTTTGGGAAACCCCTTTGACCTCAAGGCTGTCACTGAATTTTGCAAGAAACACAATCTTTGGCTGATCGAGGACAACTGCGACGCGCTCGGCTCGGAATACACGCTTGACGGAAAGGCCTACAAAACAGGAACCGTCGGCGACATAGGAACGTCAAGCTTCTATCCTCCGCACCACATGACGATGGGCGAGGGCGGCGCGGTTTACACGAAGAACCCCTTGCTGCACAAAATCGTCCGCTCGCTCAGGGACTGGGGGCGCGACTGCGTTTGCCCGAGCGGAAAGGACGGCGTTTGCGGCCACCGCTTTGACAGGCAGTTCGGAACTCTTCCGTTGGGATACGACCACAAGTACACATACAGCCACTTCGGCTACAACCTAAAGGCCACCGACTTGCAGGCGGCCATCGGATGCGCCCAGCTGGAGAAGTTTCCTTCGTTCGTTGTCCGCAGAAAAGAGAATTTCAAGAGGCTCAAGGCCGGCCTTGAGGAAGCCCGGGACAAATTGATTTTGCCCGAAGCGGCTCCCAACAGCGACCCCAGCTGGTTCGGATTTTTGATCACTTGCAAGGAGGGCGTTGACCGCACCGAGCTCGTGAAAAAAATCGAAGGGGCCAACATCCAAACGCGCGCCTTGTTCGCCGGAAACATCACGCGCCATCCCTGCTTTGACCAAATCCGCGGAACTGACGCATACCGCGTTGTCGGAGACTTGGCCGTTACGGACAGAATCATGCGCGACACGTTCTGGGTCGGCGTGTACCCGGGAATGACGGACGCCATGATAGACAAGATGGCGAGCGTGATTAAGGAAAGTTTGTAGGAGATATTATGCCAGCTGGCAAACTCGTTGTTACAAAAAACAAGGTTTTTGTTTTTACTTTTTTTCTCTTGTATGCAATTTCCTTTTTGCTTTTGTTCAGCAGAAGGGGATTGGGCTTGTATTTTCATCCAGATTTTAAGGATTCGTTTATGGATTTGTTTAATATGGCCGCGAGTCCTTTTAATTCTACTTACCCGCCTTTTTCTTTAATCGGTTTTAAAATATTGCATTTGTTGACACATCCTGATATCGCTTGTTCTTCTTTTGCTTTAAAACAAAATTATTACGGCGCTTGGTTTGTGATGCTGTATATTTTTGCTTTTTCATCTATGTTTTTATATATAATATTCTTTTCTATTCGGGGAGACAATAAACGAAAAATTTTTTATTCTATTTTGTTTTTGTTTTCTGGCATAGTCTTATGGGCAACTGAAAGGGCGAATGTTATGTCCTTTGCTTTTTTATTTTCTTTGCTTTTTGCTATTTTTTATGTTGATGGAGATGAAAGAAAGAAAAGACTGTCATATGTTTTCATTGCGTTGGCAATATCGTTAAAATTATATCCAGGCGCTTTCCTTTTATTATTGTTAGAAAAAAAGGATTTTAAGGGGTTCTTTTTAGTTATTTTGGAAACCATTGCTATCTTTGTTTTTTCATATGCGATTTGCCAGTACTTGGACTTTTTAATACAATTTGAATATGATTTAGGACTGATGGAATATATGAAGGATATAAGAAGTTATATTAAAGTTTTATTTCATTTAGCCGCTATTTTTTTTGTTTTTGTATTTTCTTGTTTTGTGATTTATGAAATTTACAGAGAGAATTGGCGTGTTGTTAAAATTTTGGGTTTCTTTTCTTTTGCCGCAATCGTTTTTTTTGTTGCTTTTATATCTCTGGCAAAAAAGGAAAACATTATTTCTTTTGTTTTGAATGTTTTTAAGCCTATAATGAACGCCATTGCTTTTGGAAACGAAAGGGCGCCTGCTGTTGAGAGCGTTAGCGTCTCTGCTAAAAATTTATTTTTGCTCATTAATTTTTTGCTTACAGGAAATTCAACTTTTTCAAAATCTGGAATGGTTGTTGTTTTTAAGGTTCTATGCGTATTCTTGTGCGTTTTCTCTTTCGTGTTTAATGAACGTTCTTGGAAAAAACTTGCAAGCGCGTCTCTTTTGTGCATGTATGTTCCTGATTTTTCGGGCTTCTATTTGCTTATATATTTTATAATACCTTTATTGTTTTTTATAAATGAAAAAGAAAATAATAAAATCGATTATGTTTATGCCTGTTTGTTCGCTATAATAACGACTTTTTTTATCATCCCCTTTAAGCTTGAAGGCGGAATTTATTATAATATTATTACAGGCTCTTTTATTGTAATTTCATTATGCGTTTTTCTTTTTTTAATGTTATTATTTTTTGACGCTATCTGTAATGTTGCGCGAAAAGGGAAGGAGTTAAAATGAGTGAAATAAGTCTTCTTGACTGCACTCTTCGTGACGGCGGCTATATAAACGATTGGGAATTTGGCCATAACAATCTTCTTTCAATTTATGAAAGATTGGTTGCTAGCGGAGTTGAGATTGTTGAAGTGGGCTTCATTGACGACAGAAGGCCCTTTGACATCAACCGCTCGATTTTCCCTGACACCGCTTCGATAAAAAAAATATACGGTTCAATTCAAAAAAAAGCGCCGATGACAATCGCAATGATTGATTATGGAACTTGCGACATAAAAAACATTCAGCCTTGTTCAGACTCTTGGATTGACGGCATTAGGGTGATTTTTAAAAAACATTTGATGAATGAAGCCATGGCTTATTGCGCGCAGTTAAAGGCTCTAGGCTATAAAGTTTTTTCGCAATTGGTTTCCATAACCAGTTACGATGACCAAGACCTATTGAAGATTGCCCGGTTGGTCAATGAAGTGGAACCGTACGCTGTTTCAATGGTGGATACATACGGATTGCTTACTCCCAATGACTTGCTTCGATATTATGAAAGCCTTGACAAGAATGTAAAACAAAATGTTTGCATTGGCTTTCACGCTCATAATAATATGCAATTGGCTTACGCGAATGCGTTGACTTTCATTCAAAAAAGTGTGAAGAGAAACGTTGTTGTTGACGGAACTTTGCATGGAATGGGAAAAAGCGCCGGCAACGACCCGATAGAATTGGTCGCCAATTATATGAACGAAAAATTGGGAAAGTCTTATGACATAGACCAAATGCTTGAGGCGATTGAAGAAAGCGTGATTGATATATACCACAAATATCCGTGGGACTACAAAACATTTTTTTATCTTTCCGCAAAAAACAAGTGCCATCCCAACTATGTTTCGTATTTGCAGGATAAGTCAAACCTTTCGGTTTCTGACTTGGACAAATTGCTTTCTAAAATAAAGCCAGATGACAACAAGCTTTTGTATAAAAAAGAAATAGCCGGCGATTTGTACAACAATTACAAAACAAACGTTTGCGATGATTCAAAAGCATTGGCAGATTTATCCGATTATTTAAAAAATCGAGAAGTCTTAATCATAGGACCGGGAAAAAACATTGAGTTGCAGCGCGACAGGGTTTCAGCCTTTGTCTCTGAAAAAAATCCTATACGTGTTTCAATCAATTACTTTCCTTCAAAAGTCAAGGCGGATCTTGTGTTTGTGACTAATGGACGCAGGTTTTTAGAAATGACGGAAACAATTCTTGATGGTGAAAACAAAAACGTAAAGCTTTTGGCCACTTCAAATATAACTGCAAAAAGCCAAAAGTTTGATTTTGTCGTGAATAGAGAGCCTTTGCTTGAGCGAAACGAAAACATAATTGACAATTCATTCCTTATGTTGCTAAAAGTTTTGAAGAACGCTAACGTGAAGGAAGTTTTTTGCGCCGGCTTGGACGGCTATTCAGACAGGGAAGACAATTATTTTAATCCAAAGATGGAATATTCTTTTGTGAAAAACGAGGCAAAAAAAATGAACCGTCACATTCGCAATGTATTGCAAGAGATGGAAAAAGACATGAAGATTAATTTCATTACATATTCTCATTATCAAGTTAATGAGGAAATGGAGTAGGACGCAATATGAACGTAAGGGTCGCGGATTATATAGCGGATTTTTTGTCGGATAACGGCATAACCGATGTTTTTACAGTTACAGGCGGAGGCGCGATGCATCTTAACGACGCGCTTGGACATCATCCAAAGTTGCGCTCCACGTACAACCACCATGAGCAGGCTTGCGCCATAGCCGCGGAAGGATACGCGCGTTACAGCGGAAAAATTGCCGCCATTTGCGTCACTTCCGGCCCTGGCGGAACTAACGCGATTACAGGCGTTATGGGCGGATGGCTTGATTCAATCCCAATGTTTGTTTTGTCTGGTCAAGTCAAATTTACAACGACAATTCGTTCCACTCATGTTCCGCTTAGACAGCTTGGAGACCAAGAGTTCAATATTGTTGATACTGTAAAAACCATGACAAAGTACGCGGTCATGATAGAGAATCCTTATGACATTGCCTATGTTTTAGAGAAAGCCTTGTTCCTTGCAACGCATGGCCGGCCAGGCCCTGTTTGGATTGACGTTCCATTGAATGTTCAGGGAGCGACGATAGACACTGAAAAACTCCATCATTATAATTCTGCCGAAGACGCTGGGGAAATCCCTCCGCCTGTAGGACAGTCAACTATTGATGAAATAATTATTAGAATTAACAATGCAAAGAGGCCTGTCATTTTTGCTGGCGAAGGAATCAGATTTTCCGGCGCTTGCGAGGGCTTTCTAAGCCTTGTGAAAAAACTGGGCGTCCCTGTTGTTACCGCTTGGAACGCCCATGATTTGATTGCAGATGAAAACCCCTGCAGCGCAGGCCGACCAGGAACTGTTGGCACTCGCGGCGGAAATTTTGTCGCGCAGTATTCAGACTTGCTGCTTGTCTTAGGATGCCGCCTGAATATAAGGCAGATTAGCTATAACTGGGAAAATTTTGCAAAAGACGCATATAAAATAATGGTCGACATAGATTCCGCTGAGTTGATGAAGCCAACGCTAAAAATTGACCTCCCAATTCACGCCGACGTAAAGGATGTGATAAATAAACTGAACGAATCAAACGCGCCGCTTTCTGACCATTCAAAATGGACGGATTGGGCGCGCCAAATAAATCTCCGCTATCCGGCTTGCCTAGAGGAAATGAAAAAAGAAGAAAGCCCGATTAATCCATACGCGTTTGTCGATTCTCTTTTTAGAAATTTAGATGAAGATGACGCGGTGGTTTGCTCAAACGGAAGCGCTTGCGTTATTGGCTTTCAAGCTGGAATAATAAAAAAAAGAACAAGGCTTTTTACGAATTCCGGTTGCGCCGCGATGGGCTATGGCTTGCCGGCTGCTTTGGGCGTTTCCGTTCGGCGCGGCAAAAAAAGGACTGTTTGCATTGAAGGCGATGGAAGCCTCCAAATGAACATTCAGGAATTGCAAACCGTTTTTCAATATAAACTGAATTTAAAGATTGTGGTTTTGAACAACGCCGGATACCATTCGATAAGGCAAACACAGCGAAATCTTTTTTCGAACCATTGCGAGGTCGGCGTTGGTCCAGAAAGCGGCGACTTGTCTTTTCCTGAGCTTGAGAGAATCGCCTACGCGTATCAAATTCCCTTTGTAAAAGTTGAAAAATATTCTGAAGCCGACAAAAAGATAAGGGAGGCCTTGTCCATTGAAGGGCCTGTCATTGTTGAGGCTGTCTTGAATCCAAAGCAATTCTTTAGTCCTAAGTTGTCTTCAAAAAAATTGCCTGACGGCTCAATGGTTTCTCCAAGTTTGGAAGATATGTATCCATTCCTTCCGGAAGAAGAAATGAGGGCTGTTAAGGCTGAGGCGTTTTCGTTGTAGGGCTTTTATGTCAAAATTGCATGTTATTTGGGATTTAGACGGAACTTTAATTAATTCAGAAAGCGAAGTTTTGCAGGCGTTAATAAAGTCGGTCCGTGAAGTCGGATTAACTGAAAGCGATCAACGAGCGCCTTTTAGAGTTGGTCCGACAATTGATAAAATTTTGGATGAGGCTTTTGACGAAAAGCTTCTTTCGTCTGAGAAAAAAAGCGCCATTGTCAAGATTTTTCGCAATCGATACGACAATTGTGGCTTTAACAATACTCTGCCTTTTGACGGCGTTGAAAAAATTCTAAAAGACGCGCGTTTTATCCATCATATTGTTACGAATAAGCCTGACTTGGCTACAAATCGCATATTGGAAAGGCTTGGTTGGAGAACATTTTTTGAGTCTGTTATTACGCCTTATTCTTTCATGAAAACTCCATCAGATTCAAAAAAATCAAAGACAGAGCTTTTTTCAATTTGTATGAAACAATACCCCAGTGAAAAATTTGTTGGGGTGGGTGATATGGAAACTGATGCGAAAGCCGCTATAGCAAATAATATTCCTGCTATAGGAGTTTTGTGGGGAACGGGGACTAAAGAAGAGTTGAGCGGTTGCGTGTTTATAGCAAATACAACATCTGAATTACATGGTTTTTTAGGATGTCATTTATGAAGCGACTTGCAATTACCGGCGCAACCGGCATGATCGGCTCAGCAATCATTCGAGAAGCGCTAAAGCAAAATTATGAAATAACCTGCCTTGTTCGGGATGGTTCATCCAGAATGAAAAATATTCCGCAAGATTCAAAGGTGAAAGTTGTTTGTTGCGATATATCGAATTATTCTTCTTTAGAGATAGAAGAAAAATGCGACGTCTTCATTCACCTTGCGTGGGACAAGACTTCTGTTGGCGGTCGTGACGACGTAGACTGTCAGCTTAAGAACATTCAGTACACGTTGGACGCTGTTCGGCTTGCAAAAAGATGCGGCTGTTCTGTTTTTATAGGCGCCGGAAGCCAAGCGGAATACGGCGTTCAATCAGTTCCTTTAACGCCGAATCTTCCAGTGAACCCAGAAAGCGGCTACGGAATCGCAAAGTACACGGCCGGTAAATTGAGCGCCATGCTTTGCAAGCAGTTGGGAATGCGCTTCAACTGGATGCGAATCTTAAGCGTGTATGGCCCTAACGATGGCGAGAACACTTTGATCAGTTACGTGATTCGCGAGCTGAAGGCCGGCCGCAGCCCAGAGCTTACAAAGTGCGAGCAGATTTGGGACTACCTCCACTGTGACGATGCGGCCCGCGCTTTTCTTGCAGTGGCGGAGAAGGGCGTTGACGGAAAATTCTATCCGTTGGGAAGCGGACGAGGCAGAAAACTTTGTGAATATATAGAAGTTTTAAGGAATGCGATTGCGCCTGATGTTTCTCTTGGATTTGGAAAAAAGGAATATTATCCGCATCAACCGATGTATTTGGTTGCAGATGTAAGTGAGCTTGAGAAAGATGCAGAATGGAGGCCCAAAATAAAATTTATGGAATAGATTTTATAGTCATAAATCAATATAATTTTATAAAATTTAGTTGTAGAGGAAAAAATGCCGAATATATCAATTCTTATACCTTATTATAATGATGAAAAATTCTTAAAAAAATCAATAGAATCTGTGTTGGATCAAAGTTACAAGGATTTTGAACTAGTGCTCATAAATCATGCTTGTACAGATTCAAGCCGAAGCATAGCCCGCTCTTTTGATGACTCAAGAATAGTTCATGTTGACCTTGAAGTTAACAACGGAGCTGGCGGCGGCATTATTTTCAAAAAATTTAGAGAAGTCGCTCGCGGTCAATATTTGAAGTTGTTTTGCGCTGATGATATTATGAAAACAAATTGCCTCGAAGTGTTGTATGCTTTTATGAAGTCAAATCCAAAATTGGATTTAGTTTTTGCAGATGAAGAATTGATAAATAGCGTGGGAGAACCTTTGAATATTCTTTGGTCGGAAAAATTTCGTGATTTTTCATGCAGAGATACGAATTATGATTTATTAAAGAAATATTTTCATAAGAAAAGTTTTTTGCCCCTCTCCACATGCATGATGAAGAATTCGGTAGCGAATAATATAATTGCGGACAATACATTAATAAATGAATTTGATCAAACTCTATGGATTCAATCATTGATAAATGGTAAGAATTTTGGCTTTGCAAAGGGGGTCCTTTGCTTTTATCGCATTCATGATGAGCAAATGTCGTGTGATAATGGTTTGAACAGAATCTCTCAATATGATTTTTATGAATCCATTATACGCGCGAAATTGTTTTTTGCTATAAGAACCTACTCTCAATTAAAATGTGTTTTGGGTAACTATCGCCTTGTAGGTCTTGTTTCTGAAAATGATTCTGATCTGTTTCCTTTTATAATTGCTTGCTATTATATGGAAAATCACGAAGATCTTAGTTGTAAAGTCGCTGGATATGAGTATGTTCATGATTGTTTTGAGAATGAGGTTTTTATTGCTCGAGTAAAGGAATGTTTAGGCCTTACAATAAGCGATTTTAGAAAATTGTATAAAAAACTTCTTAATCCTTCTAAAATAACCCAAAGACTGTTGTTTGAGCAAGTTGGAATAAAAAAAACCTTTTATGAATTGGTGAAAAAATGCTTTGAAAAAATCTTTCCATCAAAAAAGAAAATGATGTAAGCCGTTTTTTTCTGTTTGATTTGATTTTTATATATGGAAATTATCCTTGTTTATGGAAATGTTATAATATGACTGTAGAAGAATTAATAAAAGAAAATAAAAAATTGATGGTTAAACTGGAGGGGTGCCATGAGCAAATTGATTTTCTTTCCCAAGAGGTGAGTCATCTAAAAAACTCAAAGGCATGGAAGGCAACCGCTCCATACAGAGTATTGGGAGACAAAATAAAAGAACTTTCCGCATTAATTGCCAAAGGCTATTTTAAATTGATAAAGTTCTTTAATCAGAATGTTTTTGCTGAAATAGTTTGGAAAAACCGTCGCGGTTTCAATATTTCTCCTTTCGCTTTTGGATTGAGGCGCAAGGTGTTTGATATGCAAAGAAAAACTTTTTTTCAACGCCCTTTAAAATTCAGCGTTATAGTTACTCTTTGCAAGATTTCAAAAAAAGATTTTCAAGAAATGATAGGCTCTCTTCTTTTTCAAAGTTATGAAAATTGGGAACTATGCCTTGTTGATTTTTGCAGCGATGGGGGTGAATCAGTCTCGGCTCTTTGCGATGAAATTGCATTAAAAGACAAAAGAATAAAATACAAGCGCATGGAAGGTTCTGTTGACTGTGATTCTGGATTGTCAGAAGCCGCAGAAATGGCTACGGGCGATTTTTTATGTCTTTTAGATTGCGGAGATTTGCTCCATCCTGCCGCTTTATACCAAGTTATGCAGGCTATCTGTCAAAAGGACGCTGATTTTGTATATACAGATGAGGTTTCTTTTGAAGGTTCCAAACTTCATAAAATTATTTCGACAAATTTTAAGCCTGATTATGCTCCGGACTACTTTAATTCAATGAATTATATTCAGCGTTTTGCAGTATTTAATAAGAAGCTTTTTGAAGCTGCAGGCGGTTTTCACAAAGAGTTTGGGGAAGCGCAAGATTATGATTTGTTTTTGAGATTGTTTGAAAGGACAGATAAAATAGTTCATGTTCCGGAACCTTTATATTATTGTCGATTGAACACAGCGGATGATATGGCATATTCAATGGCAAAAAATGGCCGAGCTTTAAAAGAAAAAAAACTTTTGCAAGACCATTTTGACCGCATGAAAATAGACGCGACGGTGGTTAATGGCCGTATTCCTAATACATATAAGATTGATTATAAGATTAAAGGTTCGCCGCTTGTTTCTATTTTGATTCCATCTTACGAACATTGGCAGACGCTAAAAAAATGCGTTGAGTCAATTAAAAAAAAATCAACATATCAAAATTATGAGATAATTGTTATAGAAAACAATTCAAAGGACTCTGCTACTTTTGAATATTATGACAGTTTAAAAAACGATAAAAAAATAAAGATTTTAACGTGGCAAGGCAAGTTTAATTATTCTGCTATTAATAATTTTGGCGCTAAATATGCAAAGGGCGATTATTTTCTGTTGCTCAACAATGATGTGGAAGTCATTTCTCCTTCTTGGATTGAAGAAATGTTGATGTTCGCGCAAAGAAAAAACGTTGGCGCTGTTGGCGCGATGTTGTATTATCCAAGCGACAAAATTCAGCATTCCGGGGTGGTTATTGGAATATACGGCGCGGCCGATCATGTTCATAAATTTTTTCCTCGCAATTCCGCTGGGTATTCAAACCGACTTTCCGTGGCTCAAAATCTTTCTTGTGTCACCGCCGCGTGTTGCATGATTCCGCGCAAGGTATATCAAGAAATGGACGGTTTGGACGAAATCTTTGAAGTGGCCTTTAATGATGTCGACTTGTGCGCGCGCATTAGGAAGGCTGGATATTTAGTTGTTTGGACTCCATTTGCAGAACTCTATCACTATGAAAGCGAAAGCAGGGGTATTGACGACACTCCCGAGAAAGTGACAAGGGCTGCTTATGAGATTCGGTGTTTTCAAAGACGTTGGAAAAAAGAACTTTTGGAAGGCGACCCATATTATAATAAAAATCTGACGCTTTTAAAAAAAGATTTTAGCGTTGATGGCGATTTTTTTCCTGCCTTTAAAAATAAATAGAAGATTTGCTTTTGCTTGAAAAAAAAGCATGTCTTAATTATAATATAGACTAAATATTCAATTGGAGTTCCGATGATTTCTTTGCTAAAAAATTTATACAACTATCGACAAATGATTTTTTCCTTGACCCACAGAGAGCTTAGGGGGCGTTACAAGGGGTCTGTTCTTGGTTTTTTATGGACCTTTTTAAATCCGCTTTTGCAAATGTTTGTATACACTTTTGTGTTTTCAATCATAATGCGGTCAAAGATAGAAAAATATTATCTTTTCTTGTTTGTAGCGTTAATCCCTTGGATTTTTTTTAGCACATGTCTTACTGCTGGCTCCGGTTGCGTATTGTATTCCGGCGATATGGTGAAAAAAATTTATTTTCCGAGGGAAGTGCTTCCTCTTTCTTTTGTGACAACTGCCTTTGTGAATATGCTTTATTGTTTTGTCGTTGTTTTTGCCGTTTTGATTTTCTCAGGATGGGGGATTAACTTTTTCGCTTTGCTTTACTTGCCGATTGTATTGGCTGTTGAATTTCTATTGACGCTAGGCATAACTCTTTTTACATCCGCTCTTACTGTTTATGTTAGAGACTTGCAGCATATTTTGAGCATATTTGCTTTGGCATGGCAATTTATGACGCCTGTAATGTATTCAAGCAAAAGCGTGCCTGAGAAATATCTTTTTCTTTTTAATTTGAATCCAATGACATCTGTCGTCGATTCATATCGTTCTATATTATACTATAAGGAAATTCCGCATGTGCGTACATTGACCTCTGCGGTTCTATTCGGAGTGTTTTTCATTGTATTTGGTGAAATTGTCTTTTCAAAATTGCAAAAAGGCTTTGCCGAAGAACTTTAGGAGCTTTTCATGGAAGAAGTCATTTCTGTAAGTCACGTAACAAAAAAATTTAAAGTCTACTTTGACAAAGCCCCTAATTTGAAGGACAAGATTCTCTTTTGGAAAAGAAACAGGCACGAAACAAGAACCGTTCTTGACGATATTTCCTTTAGCATAAAAAAAGGGGAGGCTATCGGTCTTATCGGGAGCAATGGCTGTGGAAAAAGCACGACTCTAAAGCTTTTGACAAAGATAATTTATCCCACAGAGGGAACAATTTCTGTAAAAGGGCGAGTGTCTGCCTTGATTGAATTGGGAGCTGGATTTCATCCCGATATGAGTGGGCGCGAAAACATTTATATAAACGCCGCGATTTTTGGCCTTGCAAGAAAAGAGATTGACGCAAAACTTGACGGCATAATTGCTTTTTCTGGTTTGGGGGAATTTATCGACAACCCTGTTCGCACTTACTCTAGCGGAATGTATATGCGTCTCGCTTTTGCAGTCGCCATTAATGTTGAGGCCGAAGTTCTTTTTGTTGATGAGATTCTTGCCGTTGGCGACGCGGCCTTTCAAGAAAAATGCTTCCAAAAACTAATTGAAATCAGAGACAAAGGAACTACTATTGTAATCGTTTCACATTCTCTTGACCAAATAGAAAGAATTTGTGGACGTTCTATTTGGATTAAAGATGGAAAAATTCAAATGGACGGCAAGCCTGCGGACGTGCATAGGAATTACATGGAATATATGGACGGAAGGTCATAATGAGGTTCAAATGTTTATCATAGATCGTATCAAGCTTGCTCTTTTTAGAAAAAAATACAGACAATTAAACAAACACAATTTTACAGTAGTCAAAAATCTGTGCGATTTGTCTCATGTTGTTGTTGGCAAAAGATCCTATGGAGAGATAAATGTTTTTGATGAGAGTCCGTCTGACGCAAAACTTAAAATAGGTTCGTATTGTTCGATTGGCCCTAACGTAATGTTTTTGCTTGGAGGGGAACACAATACAAAATCAATTTCTACATATCCTTTTAAAGTTAAGCTTTTAGGTTATCCCCGTGAGGCTGGAAGCAAGGGCAGCATAATTGTAAAAGACGATGTTTGGATTGGTGACAGCGTTATTGTTTGTAGCGGAGTGACCATAGGGCAAGGGGCGGTAATTGCGGCCGGCGCAGTCGTTACAAAAGATGTTCAGCCTTATTCTGTAGTCGGAGGAAATCCCGCTAGATTAATCAAGTACCGTTTTGACGAACAATTAAGAAACAAATTGTCTTCTCTCAATCTTGTTAAATTGTATGACACTTTTGAGAAGGATGACATGTGTTTGATTTATTCAGAATTGAATCAAGTCTTACTGGATGAAATTTTAGAAAAAAAACTTGGTGTACAGGAAGAGCTGAACGCTGGCGTAATGATTTCTGTAGCCATGGCGACATACAATGGCGAACAATATTTAAGGGAACAACTGGATTCAATATTGAGCCAAACTTTTTCGATGGGGATGGAAATTGTTGTTTGCGATGATTGTTCAACAGATTCCACGCGAGCAATATTGGAAAGTTATGCCAATAAGGACGCTCGAATAAAAGTGCATTTTAATAAGAAGAATCTGGGGTTTGCGAAAAATTTTGAAAAAGCCGTTTCCTTTTGCAAGGGGAAATATGTAGCTTTGGCGGATCAGGATGACATTTGGGAATCAACAAAACTTGAAAGGCTTTTCCAAAATATCGGCGACAAGGATTTCATTTGTTCAAACGCGCTTTTGGTTGATTCAAGCAACGTGCCGTTGGGCGTTACTATGAAGGATGTGTATAATTATCATTGGATTCCGCAAAAGCCTGATGATGTTTTCAAGCGTTTGTTGCATCACAACATCGCGCAAGGCGCTACAATGCTCTTGCGCAGAGATTTTCTGGAACGCATTCCTTCCATTCCGCCTCAAGTAAAGTTTCATGACTATTGGTTTGCGATTAACGCTATGACGCAACAAGGCTTTTATTACCTAGATGAATGCACAATAAGGTATAGAAAACACGTTAATTCCATAGAGAAGGCTTTTAAAGAAGAGACAATCAGAGATTTTTTTAAAATTTCAATGCTTACATTTGAAGATTGGCAGAGTCAATGCCAAATATGCGAAGAAAAAACAGCATTCTTAAAATATATACTGGCAAATCTTTCTTTTTCTAGAGAGCAAAGAAAATTTATTTTTCAAACCATACGATTTTTTGAGCATTCAACAGATAAAAATATGTTGACATTCTTTTATTTTGTAAAAAATTGCAAGTACATATACTTGGATAAAAATATTTTTAGAAACACTCTGAGAATTTTCAAGAGGTTTTTAGGCCTCTTGTTTTGGCGCTTCCACCTAAGGAAAAAGATTTTTGCAAATTAAAATAAAAAGGCGCGTTTCTTTCTATGCTTTATGTTTTTTACAATGAAGTTGACTCCAACCAGTGCGCGCCCCTAGTCTTGAAAGACTTGGACAATCCAAAGGTTAGGATTGTGCCCGCAGGCATGGAGCTTTTTTCCTTTAAAAATAAAATCGCGCGAATTCTTCTTTGGATTGGATTTGCCTTGCGAGTTCCGCTGCTTTTCAATTTTTCAAAGTCATTTTTGCAAACAGTCAAAGGCATGAATAAAGATGACAAAGCGCTGATTTTTGGAAGCGGCATTTGCATTTCTTCAAGAATCGCTTTTCCTTTTTGCAAAATATGCAAGGCTCAAAAAAAATATCGTTGGATTTGGGATACTATTCTGAATGAAGAAGATGAGTCTTGGCTTTTAGACTTGAAAAAATATTTTGAAGTTTGGACTTTTGACCGATGCGACGCAAAAAGATACGGCCTAAAATACAAAAATACTGTTTGCGCTTGCCCTAAAAATTGTTCGACGGCAGAAGGCTCTGATTTTGATTGCGACGTTTATTTTGTTGGAGCTGACAGAGGCCGCTATGACTTGTTGAATTCCTTGTATGAGGATTTTACAAAGGAAGGGCTTCTATGCAAATTTTTAGTTATTAAAGACGATAAAAGCCCTAAGACGGAAAAAAAATTGAAATTGCTGCCTCGGCCAATTTCATTGGAAGAAAATTTCAATAATGTTTTGCGCGCCCGGGCTGTTCTTGACATTTCGACGGAAGGACAAAATGGGCTTACGCAACGAACTCTTGAAGGCCTTTTTCGCGTCCGAAAAATAATAAGCAGCAATCCTTATGTAATGGAAGAAAAAATTTTCAACGAAAAAAATATTTTTGTTTTAGGCCAGCGCCCCCTGTCGGACTTGCCAACCTTCATTCGTTCCGAATTGGCCCCTTTTGATCCTGGGCCATATACAATAAACGAATGGATTGAAGAATTTCTTTAACATCGGTCAAGACAAGCGGCTGTTCCCTTGCCTTGACCTTTTTTTTTATTGCCTTTATTATTGTATTTAGGAAAATCAATCTTATGTCAATTCCAATTATATTCACGCACACAAAAAATTCGCTCTATCTTCAATTGGCTCTCTTGCAGGCAAAAAAGTCTTGCAAGGAAAACATCTGCCTTATTGGCGATAGTTCAAACGACGCTTCGTTTGTAAAGCACTACAATATCTCTGATTACGATCATTCCGACCTTTGCTTGGACTTTGAAAAAAATTACAAGCACTTTTCTCCAAATCCGTATGGCTATGAATTTTTTTGTTACAAGCGGTGGTTCGTAGCCCTGGATTTTTTGCAAAAAAACAATTTGTCGGAATGCTTTTGCGCTGACTCCGACGTTTTGATTTACGACGACTTGAATTCCTTAAAAGTTTTTTTTGACAATAAGAATGGGTCGGGCCGCGATTTTTCAGTAATCCGTTTCACAGGCGAATTCGCAGGTCCGCAATGTTGTTACTTTACACGAGAGGCTTTGGAACGTTATTGCAATTTCATATTGACAATGTACCGCGATGAATTCCCAAAATTAAAGACAATATACGATGGATTTAAAAGCAAGGGCTATGAATGCGGACTTTCAGACATGGTTTTGCTTGCGGAATTTTGCAAGGCAAATCCAGGGAAGTACATGGACTTTGACTATTCGACTGACCGCGACTTTTGCTTTGACGAGAATTTTGGAATTTCCTACGGTTTTGAGTGCGGAAGAAAGGGAAAAAAACTTCTTATGAAAAACGGCATCCCTTTTGTAAAAAGGCTTGATTCTGAAAAAAGCGTGAAATTTTTTATGCTGCATTTTCAGGGCGACAACAAGCTTTTTATGAACAAAAATTGTCCGCTTTCATTTTTTGAGAAACTTGAGTCGCCTTATTATCTTAAGCTTTTGGTTAAGACAATCGTCAAAGTTTTTTGCAAAAAAATTTTGTCCTTCGCTCCAAAAGGCTTTCAGTCATTTGTAAAAAACGCCGTGAAAGGACGATAGTTTTTAGAGAAGGTTTTATATGAAAATTTTATACGACAGCCAAGCTTTTGGAATTCAAAAATTTGGCGGCGTTTCAAGGTATTTTTACAAGCTGAATGAATGCGGAAAAGATTATTTTGAAGGATTTGTTTCAGGAATCTATTCCGACAACATATACGCTCCCTTGGTTTCTAATATGAAACCCTTTCCTTTAAGAAATTCTTTTAAAGGAAAGAGTCGTTTGATAAATGCAATCAATCAGATTGCGGATATAAAAGCGATAAAAAAAGGCGGCTATGATGTTTACCATCCCACTTACTATTGCGTTCCAAAATATCAAGATCAAAAGCCGATGATTGTAACGGCGCATGATTTTATTCATGAAATTTATCCTGAAAATTTTTCTTCAAAAGACAATACGGTTTTTTGCAAAAAAAAATCCCTTGAACGCGCTGACAGAATAATCGCCATTTCTGAATGGACAAAAAATGATTTGCTTAAATTTTATCCAAAAGTTAAGGCTGATAAAATCGACGTGGTTTATCATGCGATTGAATGGATGCCGCGCGAAAAAAAAACATTGCAATTGAAAGTGAAAAAACCGTACATTCTTTTTACAGGACAAAGAAAGGGGTATAAAAACTTTGCCGCCCTTGCAAAAGCCGCGGCCTCGTCTATGATTTCGAACGACTTGTTTTTGGTATGTACGGGTTCCCCATTTACAGAAGAGGAAAAGTCATTGTTTGACAAGTTGGGAATTTTAAATCGTGTTTTTCAATTTTTTGCGAGTGAAGATCAATTGCGTTCTTTGTATGAAAACGCTCTGTTTTTTTGTTTTCCGTCATTGTATGAAGGTTTTGGCTTTCCTATCTTGGAAGCCTTTGTTTCAAAATGTCCCTTGTTGCTTTCGCATGCGAGTTGCTTCCCTGAAATTGCTGGAGACGCCGCCCTATATTTTGATCCAAATGACGAGGCTGACTTTAAAGGCAAGGTTTCACAATTGATTCAATCCGAGACTTTGCGTCGCGAATTGGTAAAAAAGGAGGGTGAGCGCCTAAGCGTTTTTTCCATTCCAAAAATGATAGAGAAGACAGCCGCGGTTTATACAAAGGCTCTTGAATAACTTTTATCTTTTGCATGAATAGAATCATTAAACCGGCCAAGGCCGGTTTTTTTATTTTCGCGAGCCTTAGTTGTATTTTTTATCGTTTAGCGCTAGAATCCAAAGAATGAAGTCGCATCCATTAATTTCGATTATTACAATAAATTACAATAACAAGGACGGCCTAAA
>JAILBY010000103.1 GCA_024680655.1 Clostridiales bacterium
TGTCCTGTATTCTTATGGCGTTCAACTGCGGCAAGTTTAAGAATATCACGCTGAGTATCAACACCGTTATTCTTGTTGAAATCAATATCTGTTATCCACTCTTCTGTCAAAAGCTGATTTTTGATTATTTTGATTACTCTGCATTTTTTATTCTCCGATTTTATTACAAAATCTTCCGCCTTACAGCCCTGCATATTAACAGAATTTTTAACCTTATTAAGAAGCGACAAATCAACGCAAGGCTTTTCAATTTCAAGAAGCTTTCCGTCAGAAACAACCTTTTTACCGTTTTTATAAACATCTTTTATCTTAACGCTATCCAAATCATCAAGCACAAGCAAATCTGCCTTATAGCAAGGTGCAACAGCACCAACATATTTAAGATTAAAGCATTGTGCCGCCTGCAAGGTAGCCATACGGATACCCGTAACCGCTTTTTTGCCAAGCTTGACTGCCTGACGGATAATGCTGTCAATGTGACCGTTGTTTATCAAATCGGCTGGATGCTTATCATCAGTAACAAGCAAGCATCTTCTTGAATAAGGCTCATCAAAAAGAGAAATAAGACCTTCAAGATTTCTTGCGGCAGTACCCTGACGAATCATAACCCATTGACCTTTTGACAATTTTTCAAGTGCTTCTTCCTTTGAAGAACACTCGTGGTCGTCCTGTATTCCCTCGCTTATATATTTATCCAAGCCTCTGCCCGTAAGCAACGGTGCGTGGCCATTTACCACTCTATCAAGGCTTCGAGCTTTACGGACTTTTTCGATTGCATTTTCATCATCTGCAAGTATTCCAGGATAGTTCATCATCTCGGCAAGCCCAAGAACACGCTCCTTTTGATAATAAGGCTCCAAATCCTTTGAAAGAAGTGTTGCACCTGCTTCATCAAGAGGTGTTGCAGGTACGCAAGACGGCAACATAAAGAGTACGTCAAGTGGTAAACCTTTACTCGACTGCATCATAAAGTCAATACCGTCTGTACCAAGCACATTGGTGATTTCGTGAGGGTCAGCAACAACATAAGAAGTACCGTGAGGTACGCAAACCTTTGCGAACTCGTACGGGGTAAGCATTGTACTTTCAATATGAATATGTCCATCTACAAATGCAGGGCATATATATTTGCCTGAAACATCTTCAACTACTTGAGCATCGTCGTCTGTATAATCATTACCGACACCTATAATTTTACCGTCCTGAATAAGAACATCAGCCTTTTCAACGCTATCGGTAAAAACATTGACAATACTACCATTTTTCAAAAGAATTTTCAAAAAAATCACCCTCAAAACAAATATTAAAGTTCTAAAAAACTAATAAAATTTTATCATAGAAAAAAGTTAAAGTCAAACCGCACAAATTCACTTTAAAAGCTTGATACAAAAAGAAAAACACGCTTTGTTAATTCAAGCATTGAACAAAAAGCGTGCTAATTATTTATTGTATTAAATGACTTTTGTATTCTCCTTGCATAAGCTCGGCAATAGTAACTCTATCAAAAAAATCATTTATCATTTTATAAAAATCATTCCACATAGGAAGTGTTCTGCATTGAGCCGTTCTTTCACAAGCCTTTGCATTACATTCAAGGCAGGCAACAGGTGCAAGGTCGCCCTCGGTAAGTCTTAAAATTTCACCTATTTTATATTCCTCAGGCTTTTTTGTAAGACGGTATCCTCCGCCCTTTCCGTGAACACCCTCAACAAGATTATGATGTGTTAAAACAGGCATTATTCTTTCAATATATTTCAAAGAAATGCCCTGCCTTTGTGCAACATCCTTCATAGGAATATAATTTGAATCTATATGTTCTGCCAAATCAATCATAACACGAAGAGCGTATCTTCCTCTTGTTGAAATAAGCATAAAATCACCCCATATATTTATTATATCATAAATAAAAAGATAAAATCAAATTATAACTCCGCCACCAAGAACTATATCGCCATCATAAAGCACAACCGCCTGTCCCTTTGTTATCGCCCTTTGAGGAAAATCAAATTCAACCTTTACCCTTGAATCCTCGCAAACGGTTACTGTTGCACTTTCCTCGGACTGACGGTATCTTATTTTAGCCTTACAATGAATAGGCTCCGTTGGTGCAACGCCCGAAATCCAGTTAAAATCATCAGCATATAAAACAGACGAATACAAATCCTTTTCATCGCCAAGGACTACGGTATTATCGGCTGTATTGAGATTTAAAACATACATAGGCTTACCAAAGGAAAGACCGAGTTTTTTATGTTGCCCTATTGTATAATGAACAATGCCCTTATGCTCGCCCAAAGAATTGCCTTGCTTATCAACAAAGCTTCCCTTTTCTATCTTACACTCAGAATTCTCTTCTATAAATTTTACATAATCTCCGTCAGGCACAAAGCATATATCCTGACTATCGGGTTTTTCAGAATTCCAGAAGCCACTTGTTCTTGCGATTTCCCTCGTTTCGTTTTTATTAAGCTTACCAAGAGGAAAAAGCGTATGCTTTAACTGTTCCTGAGTCATAGAGTAAAGCACATAGCTCTGGTCTTTTGTGCTGTCAACTGCTTTTTTGAGCAAATATTTTCCGTCCTTATGCTCAATTATCGCATAATGCCCCGTTACAACATATTCACACCCCATAAGCTTTGCCCGCTCATAGAGCTTTTCAAATTTCATATATCTATTGCAATCTATACAAGGGTTGGGCGTTACGCCTTTTTCATAGCTTGCGATAAATTTTTTTATAACCTTATCGTAAAAGTCGCCCGTAAAATTAAAGACATAATACGGCATACCTAATTTATAGGCTACGCTTCTTGCATCTTCTGTATCTTCAAGAGAACAGCAGGTTTTATTTTTGGCTGAGCTATAATCACTGTTATAAAGCTTCATAGTACAGCCTATACACTCAAAGCCGTTATCTTTCGTAAGCTTTGCGGCAACGCTTGAATCCACTCCGCCGCTCATAGCTATCAAAGCTTTTTTCATTTTGCAAGCCTCAACATTTCATCAATACTCTTTCTTGCCTTAAAAATCACATCTTCTTCAAGCAAAATTTCTTCCCCAGCCTCACCCTTTAAGCATTTATAAACATCGGGCAAGGTTGTTGCTTTCATATTGTGGCAAATACAATCCTTTGAAAGAGGATAAAATTCTTTATCCTGACATTCAAATTTCAAATGCTCAACTATGCTGTTTTCCGTACCTATTATAAAGCTTTTCGCCTTACTGCTTTTTGCATAAGAAATAATTTCCGTTGTACTGCCGACAAAATCAGCTAACCCCACAACCGTTGGGTGACACTCCGGATGTACAAGAATCAAAGCTTCGGGATAAAGCTCCTTTGCTTTCTTTACATTTGCAGTAGTTATTCTTAAATGCGTAGGGCAACCGCCTCTTAAAAGTTCAAGATGTTTTTCAGGCACTTGCTTTGCAACCCAATCACCAAGATTACAATCGGGAATAAAGAGAATTTTATCATTCGGTATGTTTTTTATTATCTTAACTGCCGATGAAGAAGTGACACAAGCATCACAAATTGTTTTAAGCTCTGCTGTTGTATTTATATATGCCACAACGGAATAATCTGGCATATCCTCTTTCAACTGCTCGATAACCTCTTTATCCATTTGGTCAGCCATAGGACATTCCGCAATACTGTTAGCAAGAAAAACAGTCTTTTCGGGAGAAAGGATTTTAACCGTTTCAGCCATAAATCTTACACCGCACATAAGAACATTTGAAGAACTGACCTCTTGTGCCTTTTGACTTAAATAAAACGAGTCGCCTATATAATCAGCAATTTCCCATATATCCTGACTTTGATAAGCGTGTGCAAGGATAGTAAAATCCTTTTCCTTTTTTAAGCGTTCTATTTCTTCTTTGATTTCATTTATAGTCATACTCAAACTCCACAATGCTCACAGCTATTGCAATTTGCAAAAAGCTTTTCATCGTATTGAATTGAATTTTTATCATAATAATCTTTGAGTGCTGATTTTATTGCTTCTTCTGCCAAAACAGAACAGTGCATTTTATGTGCTGGCAAACCGTCAAGAGCCTCTGCCACTGCCTGATTTGTAACTTCAAGCACCTCGGATAACTTTTTGCCCTTAATCATTTCAGTTGCCATTGAGCTTGATGCAATAGCACTTGCACAACCAAAGGTTTCAAACTTAACATCTGTTACTGTATCGTTATCTATTTTGAGATATATTTTCATTATATCTCCGCATTTTGCATTACCAACTTCACCAACGCCATCTGCATCTTCAATGATACCTACATTCCTTGGATTTCTGAAATGTGACATAACCTTTTCACTATATAATGCCATAATTTTGCCTCACTTTAAAATAAATTTATTTTTGCCTGTTACCAAATCACGCCAAACGGGTGATATGCTTCTGAGGTATTCAACAACCTCTATAACACTTTTTATTATATATTCAACCTCTTGTTCAGTTGTCTGCTCTGAAAGAGAAAGTCTCAACGAACCGTGTGCTATTTCGTGAGGTCTTCCTATTGCAAGCAAGACATGGCTCGGGTCAAGCGAACCCGAAGTACACGCTGAACCAGAAGAGGCAGAAATACCTTTATCGTCAAGTAAAAGCAAAAGCGATTCTCCCTCTATTCCCTCAAAACAGAAATTAACATTTGAAGGCAAACGCTTTTGGGCATCTCCGTTAAGGATAGAATGCGGTATCTTACCAAGTCCTTCAATAAGTCTGTCCCTTAATTTCAAAATATAACGGCTATTTTCTTCAACATTTAATAAAGCTTCTTCAAGAGCGGTTTTCATTCCGACTATTGAAGGTACATTCTCTGTACCAGCTCTCTTTCCTCTTTCCTGTGCACCGCCATATATTATATTTGAAAGAGGAATTTTTTTATCTGCATAAAGTACACCTATACCCTTTGGACCGTGGAATTTATGAGCAGAAAGAGAAAGCATATCTATATTTTCCTCTTTTACATTTATTTTGATATGCCCCACTGCCTGAACAGCGTCTGTATGGAAAAGAATTCCCTTTTCCTTACAAATTGCACCTATTTCCTTAATAGGCTGAATTGTTCCGATTTCATTGTTTGCGTACATAACTGTCACAAGGCAGGTATCTTCTCTTATTGCATTTTTAAGTTCTTGTGTATCTACTATTCCATCAGGCTTGACATCAAGCAAGGTTACCTCAAAGCCCTCTTTTTCAAGACTTTGAAGCGTATGAAGAACTGCGTGATGTTCAATTTTAGTTGAAATTATATGCTTTTTGCCCTTTCTTGCTCCAAGCCTTGCACCCGAAACAATAGCCTGATTATCCGCTTCACTTCCGCCCGAAGTAAAGGTGATTTCTCTTGGCTCACAGCCCAGCAAAGATGCAATTTTTTCTCTTGCCGAGGTTAAAACCTCCTTTGCTTTCTGTCCTTCTGAATAAAGACTTGACGGATTGCCATAAACTTCATCAAAATAAGGCAACATAGATTCTATTGCAGCCTTGCTCATTTTTGTTGTTGCTGCATTATCTGCATATACTTTCACAAATATACCTCCTGCTAAAATAAGCCGATATTTTTTCACAATTAAAAACAAAGCCATAAAAGACTTTGTTTTTAATCATTGTGCTATTTTATTTTATTGCTTCAAAGCCTTTTTCAAGGTCAGCAATTATATCATCAATATGCTCTGTACCGATAGAAAGTCTTACAGTTGTTGGTCTGATACCACTTGCAAGAAGCTCCTCCTCTGAAAGCTGTGAGTGAGTTGTTGAAGCAGGATGTATAACAAGACTCTTAACATCTGCAACATTAGCCAAAAGTGAGAAGAGTTCAAGGCTTTCTGTGAAC
>JAILBY010000113.1 GCA_024680655.1 Clostridiales bacterium
GCTGTTCCATTCGTTAATATATTTAAGATAGTAAAGATACTTATCAACGCAAAGTGCAATACTTGCTATAAAGCCCAGAAGTATTCCCCATTTTAACATTGAAATCAATAGAACGGATAGAACTGTTACTATCGGTGCTATTATTGAAGAAATACCGGAAAAAATAAATTCTTTATTTGAAGGCGGTTACAGAAATAGTATTTATATTATCACTTCAAATGAGAATATGAATACAATTCTTCCGAATTTAAAATATTCATCAATGGCATTTTCACTTAATCAACCCGTAACAGATAATATTGAAGAAGAGCTAAAAAGATTAGGTGATGATTTTTCAGAAGTGGTTGAATATTCATTCTTATCCTCTGTTTACTCTTCAAGCAAGGGTGAAAATGCAGATAGATGGCACTGGGCTTTGTCTGCTATATCTATTGCAAGCTTCTTTGCTGTAATTTCAATAAGCATTATAAACAATATCTTAATAACAGAAATCAGAAAGAGCAAAAGGCAAATAGGCACTCTGCGTGCTTTCGGTGCTTCTTCCAAAGAAATATTTATTTCCTATATCAAGCAATTGATTTCAATGTTAAAATGGGGAATACTTCTGGGCTTTATAGCAAGTATTGCACTTTGCGTTGATAAGTATCTTTACTATCTTAAATATATTAACGAATGGAACAGCTATTTAGAAAAATGCAATTTCTTCCCTTGGGGTGCAGTAGTGATTATGGTTGCAATATTTGTTGTTTGTGCTCTTGCAATATTCCTTGAAATAAAGAAGCAGTCAAAAAACAGTATTATAGAAAACATAAGAGAGCTATAAGCCTTTAATAAAGCAAAGACCTACAAGCGTTATGCTTGCAGGTCTTTGTTCTTTATAGAATTTTAATTATTTTAATGATGAACAGAATTGAGCAATCTTTGCCTCGTCCTCATCTTTTGTCTTATCCTTTGGGTCAACCAAAATAAGCTCTGCTTCAAGATTTTCAACGGCTATGTATTTTTTCATTTTATCAATAGCCTTATCTGCACCGCCGCCGCTAAAACAGATAAATGCTGCTATTTTCTTTTCTTTTATAGCAGGATTTTCGTGAATGAAGCTTCTGATAGGTGGGGCAAAGGTGCTTGCCCAGACAGGTGTGCCGATAATAACTCTGTCGTATTTCTCAACATCGAATTCATAAGGCTTCAATTTTGGCTTTTCGCCCATAACCGCACTTTTTCCACCCCAAATGAATTTCTTTGAGCCTTGGTCTGGGAATGCTTTTACAGGTTCAATTCTGATAATATCAACCTCTGACGAATCCTGCATTCCCTGAGCAATCTTCTTAGCAACATATTCTGTGTTACCCGACATAGAATAATAAACTATTGCTGTTTTCATTTATCTACATCTCCTCATATAATTTTTGTACTGCAATAGTACTCGAATATTATAGCACTTGAATTTTTTTATTTGTTAATTTTTTGTAAAAGCGATTGAAAAGATGTGTGACTATATTTTTGAGTTTAACCATTTGTCCAGAAAGTCCATTTGCTCGGCGGTATGAAACCAATGCTCACCACCGTCCATTATTGTAAGCGTGGAATTGCTGTTGCTGACAAATTCTTTTATGGTATCAAGCGATTGAAGATTGTCGGTGCTACCGTAAAGAACATCGGTCGGAGTATTCCAACTTATCTTATTGCTTCTGACATACTGCAAATATTCCCACGATAAATCTTCGCCGAAAGCTGTCGGAATAATCTTCTTTTCTTCAAGCTCTTTTTCGGTTACGCCTGCCCATAAAATCATATCTTTGATAAGCTTTTCCATATTTGCTATGGGTGAGATGAAGTATGCTTTGCTGATGTAGTTATCGAGTCCTGCGTTCATTGAAAAATATGCACCTATGCTCACTGCAATCAGCGTGATTTTTTTGTATTTTGTCGATAGTCTTTCAAGTTCTTTTTGGAACTCTTGGCGAGCGTCCCAAGGATTAACTGATTTATAATCAAAGCCATAGACGAATGAATCGGGGAAGAAGCTTTTATAATGCTCTGCTTCAAGGGTATTTCCACCCTTGCCGTGAATGTAAATAACTGCATTATCGGAATTGTTCATTTTAAGCCAATCTTCTTTGGTCAGCCTTGTGAAATGCTCTGTTCGTAAATCGCCCATTAAAACACAAGGCTTGTTTTCTTCTGTGTGATGATAGGAAAAACCGCACTTTTCCTGACATCTTTTAGATTTTTCATTTCCGTCATAATAACCGCACCAGATAGCGTTATAGCCGAGGTCATTGAAAGCATAGTCCTGAATTTTTCTTATGGCTTCTGGGATAAGACCTTTGCCCCAGAAGTCAACGCCTATCCAGTAGCCTAATTCTATTTCCTTGTCCGTTATGCTTGTGTGTGACTGAGCAGGCGGTATAAGTCCGATACTGCCGATAGCTTTATTGTTCTCTTTTAAACAAACAGCGTATGTTTCGTCTGCCGAGAGAACATTTTTTATTATTTCAAGGCTGTCCTCAACGCTTTTGTGAGGTTGCCAGCCGGCAATAGGACCTACTCGGTCATCCTTTGCGTATTTATATAAGCTTTCTGCGTCGCTCTCTTTCCAAGGACGGATAATCAATCTTTCCGTTTCAAATATCATAGCTATTCCTCCTTTAATAATGCACTGCGTATGTGTTTGATGATAGAAGCAAAGACCTCAGGTGACATAGTCACAATACGGCTCCACATTCTAACTCCTTGATATGCGTACATTATCACATTAACTATTTCAACTGTATCTACTTTTTTGAATTCGTTTCTTTTCATTCCGTATTCAATCAAATCAGTCCATTTTTTTTCGCCGATTTGATTAAACTTGTCCATACTTTCCTTTGAGATGTTCCCAGCGTATTCATACATAGCAAGTGAAAGAGAATCTTCGGAATGTGCCATTTCGTCTTCCATAAGCGATAAAGCTCGGTCAAGTATGGCAGGTGCAGACATTCCTTCTGCCATTTCTTTATAGAAATTCATCTCGTCTTTTTCGTTGAGATTTTCAAGTATTGCCTCAAAGATTTCCTTGGTGCTTGAAAAATGGCTGTATAAACCGCCACGGCTCAAGCCGCTTGCCTCGCAAACCGCTTTCATTGTAACCTTGTTAAAACCGTCTTTTGCAAAAAGGGGATAAGAGGTCTTTAAAATCATTTCCCTCGTCTGTTCTTTTTTGTTACTCATAACGCACCTCCGTTAAGACATCTCTTTTTTTAGACACTCGTGTCGATTTTTATTATAGACACCCGTGTCGATTTTGTCAAGAGGGGAAAAATTTTTATTGATAGAAAAAAAGAAAGCCCGTTCAGTTGCAAGCTGAACAGGCTTTGAAAGATTTTTTATCTCCTCTTATTATTGTAATTTGCTCTTACCATATGGATTTTATTTTTTCTTTTATTATAGATTATGTTGATTGTTACATAGCCTGCGATTAAGAGGATGGAAACAGCGGCTGCAATTTTAAAGATAATAGAGGTGAAAACCGTTTTTATTTTGCTGAAAACGGATAAGATGATGCTCCTCTTTACGCCTTCTGCTGCAACGAGGTCAATGGTGCCGATTTCTTCATCGGCATACATAATTCTTGCCTTTGCCACAACCTGACCTTTTTTTATAGGTGCATTAACATATTCGGGCAAGCTATCCTCAGCGGGAACTATCATAACTGTATCAGAGTCAACGCTTGACGGAACGAGCATTTTCTGAACCTCACTCGGAACAAGGCGAAGATGGTCAACTGTCCACGAAAGCTTGACATCAACAACTGTGATTATCTGATTAGGGTCGGCAACTGTACGCACTTTCATATTTTCAAATGCCCACGAAAACATAGCCTTAGTGTCAAGGAAAGCACCGTTATCCTTTAATTCGTCGCCCGTGAAATCCTGCCATAGACCGCCCATAACAACTGATATATAGGTCTGACCGTCTTTTTTTGCAGTAGAGATAAGGCAGTGACCAGCGTTATCGGTTGTACCTGTTTTAACACCGTGAGCGTATTCATAATAATAGCCCGAAGATTTATCGGTTGTAATAAGCTTGTTTGTATTTACAAGTTCTCTTGGCTTAGAAAGATTTGTTTCAGGCACTGTATATTCATAGGTATCGGTTATTGTTTCAAAAACGGGGAAATGTAAAGCGTATTTTGTTATTTTTGCAAGGTCCCTTGCGGTTGTATAATGGTCAGGGTCATCAAGACCGTGAGCATTGTTAAAATGAGTGTTTGTGCAACCGAGTGAAAGTGCAAGGGAGTTCATTTTATCAACAAAGCTCTGAATATTGCCGTCACCAAAATAATCGGCAAGAACATTTGAAGCGTCGTTACCACTGCTTAAAAGCAAACAATATAGCATATTATGTATGGACATCTGTTCACCTGCAAGCACACCAGCTGTTGAGGAGTCGGTATTATCAAGAAGCCTTATTGCATAATCAGGAACAGTAATGATAGTGTTTTCAATATCTATGCCCTTTTCACTGACCTCTTTAAGAACGACTGCCGCAGTAGCGATTTTTGTAAGTGATGCAGGTGCTCTTCTTTCATCTGCATTTATATCAAAGACAACCGTGCTGTATTCAAGGTTTTCAAGATATGCAACCTCGGAAGAGCAGGGAAGCTTGATAGAAGAATTATATGAAGCATTAACGCTTAAACATAACGGTATAATTAAAATAATTAAACAAAGTAAAAAATTTATTGTTTTTTTCATAGAATTCACCCTTAAAATGTTGTATTATATAAAAAGGTATATTATTATATTTTTAAACCACTCTTTATAGTATAACAGTATTGAGGTTAAAAATAAATAAAATTTTAGAAAAGATTTTAAAAAGGTTGATAGATTAGTTTGGAGGTCTTTTGAGATGATTTATGTTACAGGGGATATTCACGCAGATATGGAACGCTTTGAGGGTGAGGCAAAAAAGCTCAAAAAGGGCGATACTCTTTTAGTTTGCGGAGATTTTGGCTTTATCTGGGAGGGTAAAAAAGCAGAACAGAAAATCCTTAAAAAGTTGGGTAAAATGAAATATAATATTTGCTTTATCGACGGTACTCACGAAAACTTTGATTTGCTCAAAGAGTACGAGGTTACCGAATGGAATGGCGGTAAGGTGCAGAACATAAGCGGAAATCTTTATCATCTTATGCGTGGGCAGGTTTTTGAGATAGAGGGTTTAAAGATTTTTACAATGGGCGGTGGCGAAAGCCCTGACATTGATTTGAGATTTGAAAACAACACTTGGTTCAGAGATGAAATTCCAAGTCCTGCTGAATTGCGTGAGGGCGTTGAAAACCTTGAAAAAAACAACTCGGAGATTGATATAATTGTTACTCACGAGCCCCCTGCAAAGATTAAGTCTTTCTTGAAGCTTAAAGAAAAGGACCCCGTAAGAATAACAACTCTTAACCAGTATCTTGAAGAGATAAACAACAACGCAAAATTCAAAAAATGGTATTTTGGAAGCTTGCATACTGATAAATATATTTCATCAAGCCATACAGCTTTGTTTACACATATAGTTGAAGCTGAAACGGGTGAACAATTAAAGAAATAGGACGGTATTTTAATGTTTGTTGATATAGCAAAAATCAAAATAAAGGCTGGTAACGGCGGTAATGGTGCTGTTGCTTTCCACAGAGAAAAATATGTTGCCGCAGGCGGACCAGACGGTGGCGATGGCGGTAAAGGCGGAGATGTTATCTTCAAGGTTGACGATAACCTTGCAACTCTTGCCGATTTCAGATACAAAAGAAAATATACTGCCGAAAACGGTAAGGACGGACAAGGCTCACGCCGTAACGGAAAAAAGGGTCAAGATTTAATTATTAAAGTGCCGAGGGGTACAATAATAAGAGAGGTTGAAAGCGGAGCTGTTATTGCCGATATGTCAGGCGATGAACCGTTTATTGCCGCAAAGGGCGGCAGAGGCGGTTGGGGTAATCCGCATTTTGCAACACCTACAAGGCAGGTGCCTCGCTTTGCAAAGGATGGAACACCTGGCGAAGAATGGGAGGTAAGCCTTGAACTTAAACTCCTTGCCGATGTTGGTTTGCTCGGTTTTCCGAATGTAGGCAAATCAACCTTTATTTCTGTTGTAAGTCAGGCAAAGCCGATTATAGGCGACTATCATTTTACAACGATTATTCCTGTTCTCGGCGTTGTTTCAATGGGTGAGGGTAATTCCTTTGTTATGGCAGATATACCTGGACTTATCGAGGGTGCAAGTGAGGGAGTCGGCTTAGGGCACGAGTTCCTTCGTCATGTTGAGCGTTGCCGTATGCTTGTGCATATAGTTGATGTTTCAGGCAGTGAGGGCAGAGACCCGATTGAAGATTTCAATACTATAAACAGAGAACTTGAAAAGTTCAATCCAGAACTTTCTAAAAGACCTCAGATTGTGGCGGCTAATAAGGTTGACCTTGCAGAAGATGACCAGATTAAACGCTTTAAGGATTATATTGTCGGCAAGGGCTATGAATATTATGAAATGAGTGCACCGATTTGCATAGGCACAAAGGAGCTTGTCAATGCTATTGCTGCAAAGCTTGCAACGCTTCCGCCTATAAAGAGATATGAAACGGAAGAAATCCCTCTTGAAGTGCTTGAAAAGAAGCAGTTCAGCGGATTTAATATTACGGTTGAGGATAATGTCTATTTTGTTGAGGCAGAGTGGATGTTGCCTATTCTTTCAAAGCTTAATCTTGCAGACTATGAGTCCTTACAGCATTTTCAGCGTGTTTTACATTCAAGCGGTATTATTGACGGCTTGATTGCAAAGGGCATACACGAGGGCGATACAGTTTGTATTTATGATATTGAATTTGACTATGTACCATAAGGGGATTTTATGGAAAGATTTTTAAAAGATGATGAATGTAACCCAAAGCAGTTAAGTCCGCTTACTTTGGCTTTTATAGGTGACACAGTCTATGATTTGTTTGTCAGAGAAATGCTTATCTGTCAGGCAAACAGACCTGCAAACAAGTTGCATAGAGAGGCTGTTAAAAGAGTAAGGGCAAAAGCACAGGCACAGGCGGTTGAATTGATTTTGCCGTTGCTTACTGATGAAGAAAAGGATATTTTAAAGCGTGGCAGAAACGCACATACAAATCATTTGCCTAAAAATGCAAGCGAGTCTGATTATCATTATGCAACGGGTTTTGAGGCACTTCTGGGATATATTTATCTTAAAGGTGATATTGAAAGATTGAGGACTATTTTCAGCTACATAAGAGAAAATACGGTTATAGAATAGCTTTTATAGAGTGATTTTCTTTGGGGGTGTTGATATGGCAAAAGCAAAGGCAAAGAAAGAAAAGAAAACTAAAAAATTTCAAAAGCCTTCTAAGCATCAGTTAAAGGAATGGCTTATTGATGTCTTGCTCTGGCTTTTAGGCTGTCTGTTTTATTCTGCCGCAGTCCATATTTTTACATCGCCTAACCATATTGCACCTGGCGGAGTTACAGGTATTTCAACCATACTCAATTATTCTTTCGGTTGGCGTATAGGTACGCTCTCGCTTATTCTCAATATTCCTCTTTTTATTCTTGCAAGGATTTTTTTGGGCAAAAAATTCATTATCCGTACAGCAATAGTTACCACTATGCTTTCTGTTATTATGAATGTTACAGAGCCGTTTTTCCCTCAATATACGGGCGATAAGCTTCTTGCCACTCTTTTCGGCGGAGTTATTATGGGAATAGGAATATCATTTATCTTTTTAAGAGGTGCAACCTCGGGCGGTACTGATATAATTGCAAAGCTTTTGCGTGCAAAATGGCCGCATATCTCAATGGGACGAGTTATTCTTGCAATAGATTTTATCGTTGTTGTTATTTCGGGAATTGTTTATCACAGTATTGAAAGCGTGCTTTATGCTGTTATTGCTATTTTTGTTTCTTCAAGAACGATAGATTATATTATGTATGGTACAGGCAACGGAAAAATGCTTATGGTTGTGACCAAGCATTCAGATGAAATAGCAAAGGCTGTTACTGAAAGAATGCACAGAGGCGTTACGATTTTACCCGTTAAGGGCGGTTATACGGGTGAAGAAAAAAATATGCTTCTGTTTGCCGTAAGAAGCAGTGAGGTCGCAAAGCTCAATAAGATTATCCGTTCAATAGATCCTAATCCTTTTACAATTATAACCGAGGCTGGCGAAATTCTCGGCGAGGGATTTAAGCTTAAAGAGGATTAAAAATATAGGAGTTTCATAAGGGGTATTTATGGTTATTTCAACAATAAAAGCTGTTTTTGAAAATGATATAAAAGATGTTTGGAATGTTGTAACTTCGCTGAAAGGCTATGAATGGCGAAGTGATATAGATAAAATAGAGATTATCTCTGATACGCAATTTATTGAACATTCAAAAGACGGATTTGCTACTAACTTTACAATTACTGCCACAGAGCCTTACAGCCGTTGGGAATTTGATATGGAAAACGCAAATATAAAAGGCTCGTGGTCGGGTGCTTTTTCAGAAAAAGACGGAAGAACTGAGATTGAATTTACCGAAAAGGTTATTGCAAAAAAATTTTTATTAAAACCTTTTGTAAAAGCGTATTTGAAAAAGCAACAAGAACTTTATATTTCTGATTTGAAAAAAGCATTGAAATAGATTTCAAAATTTAATAAAAAAAAGCTAAAAAAAATAAATAATAAAAAAAATTTTTTATGTTTAAAAATTTTGTTAAAAATGTCATAAAGTCTGCAAACAAAGACATATCAAGGTTTGCGGACTTTATTTTTTTGAATTTGTCAAAAAAATATCTACCACAATATATAGTGTAAAAGTGTTGACAAATACACAACATTGTGATATAGTTTAAGCATAGAAAAAGATTTTCTAAAAAAAATCGAAAATTATCGAACATTTGTGTTGACAAGTCGAAAATTTTTGATATAATAAGAACATACCGAACAGATGTTCTGTTTGGAGAAAAGGAGGCTTTAAAATGACAGTAGGTTTCGTAATCAAAATATTATTAGAGGTGGCAGTTTTTGCTGTAATAATTCTCGGCGTTTTCAAAGAGGAGAAGCTTATTGCATTTGAAGATGATTTTCTCCAGATAGTAGGAATTTTGGTTCGCAGACATCGTAAGGCAAAGGCAAAGGTTCA
>JAILBY010000161.1 GCA_024680655.1 Clostridiales bacterium
TTTCAATATCTGTATAGCCTATATAAAGGAGCTTCCTGAATATAAAAATCTTTTGGATTTATTGCAGAAAATAAGAGAAGATAATGATGTTTTATCTCTTTATATAGGCTATACAGATATTGAAACAATGAAAGATTTGTATATAGTTGATGCAAGTGATGAAGGCAAGGCTTGTCAACCAGGTGATTTTGATAATGTTGAGGAAGAACATATTCAAAAGGTTTTAAACGGCGATTACACATTTCCAGCCTATGTAACAAATTATGAGGAATATGGCTGGCTTTGTTCTGCATCTGCACCGATTTCAGATGAAAACGGAAAGGTTATCGGTATGGTCTTAGTTGATATTTCTATGAATAAGATACTCAACGACAGACAATCATTCTTGATAAATATAGCGGTAATTATCGCTATTGCCGCTGCGGTAATGCTTGTTTTGATTTTACTTATTACAGATAAGGCGATTATGAAGCCTATAAACAAGCTGAGTAATGCAGCAAATGCTTATATTAAGAATAAAAAGGAAAACGAAAATTCGGAAGAATCTGTATTTGTTCCGCTGAAAATAAAAACGGGAGATGAAATTGAAAATCTCTATAAATCTCTTATGCAGATGGAAGCGGACATAAGTTCATATATCAAGGAAGTAACAGTAATAAATGCTGAAAAGGAAAGAATAGGTGCAGAGCTTGATGTTGCAACGCATATTCAGAAATCTATGCTTCCTTGTCTTTTCCCTGCTTTCCCTGACAGAAAAGATTTTGATATTTATGCTACTATGGACCCTGCAAAAGAGGTCGGCGGTGATTTCTATGATTTCTTTATGGTAGATGACCGTCATCTTGCTATTGTTATGGCTGACGTTTCAGGTAAGGGTGTTCCAGCGGCTTTGTTTATGGTTATTGCAAAAACTCTTATCAAAGACCATACACAGCCAGGAGTTGACCTTGGCGATATATTCACTCAGGTTAACGAAATGCTTTGTGAGTCTAATAGTGAAGGTCTTTTCGTAACAGCCTTTGAGGGCGTTCTTGACCTTGCAACAGGCGAATTTAATTTTGTAAATGCAGGTCACGAAATGCCGTTTATCTGTAAGGCAGGCGGAAACTTTGAGCCTTATAAGATTAAGGCAGGTTTTGTCCTTGCAGGAATGGAAGGTATGCGTTATAAGGGCGGAACCATAACGCTTGAACCAGGAGATAAGATTTTCCAATATACAGACGGTGTAACGGAAGCTACAAACGCTGAAAATCAGCTTTATGGTATGGACAGGCTTGAAAATATTTTAAATAAAGTAAAATTGAAAAAGCCTGATGAAATACTTGTTGAAGTAAAAAAGGATATTGATTTGTTTGTAAAAGAAGCTCCGCAATTTGACGATATAACAATGTTATGTCTTGATTATAAAGAGAGGATGAAAACAGATGAGAGAACTGACGATTGATGCAACCGTTGAAAACATCGAAAAAGTAACTGCTTTTGTTGATGAAATGCTTGAAGAATATGATTGTCCTATGAAAGCATTGATGCAGATAAATATTGCAATAGATGAATTGTTCGGCAATATTGCACACTATGCTTATAACCCTAATGTTGGCCCTGCAACAGTCAGCGTTGAGGTTGTTGAAAATCCTTTGGCTGTAACAATTACCTTTGTGGACAATGGAATTCCTTACGATCCTCTTTCAAAAGAGGATCCTGATGTTACTAAATCTGCTGAGGAAAGAGAAATCGGCGGTCTTGGTATTTATATGGTTAAGAAAAGTATGGACGAAATAACCTACGAATACAAAGACGGTAAAAATATTCTTAAAATCAAAAAAAGTATGTAATTTAATTTTTATAAAAAATTTTTTATTTTTTATTGTACCTTTTTTCATTTCTATCGTATAAAGGAATAGAAAGGCAAATGAAATTAAGTTCTTTAAGCAGAGGAGAATGTGCTATGGCTGAATTTAAACATAAATTTTTAAAATTAGATTCAAATAAAAACAAGAATGTTTTTTTGAATAATGAAGCAGAAACTCAGGTTAATGAAATTTCTGATGATGATTTAGGAATGGTATCGGCTGGTTGTGACACAACTCAATATTTAGTTAATAACGGAATTTATCAAGGCAGGGAAGGAAAGTGAGCCTTATGAAAATTTTTAATGATAGCCGAAAAAATGCAAAGGTAGAAGCATTGTTTGATTATCAGCGATTTGAAGGGAATTCTCGTTTGGCTAAGCTTATTGAAAAAACAGAGAATCGCTATAATTCTGAGCTTGATGATGATGACCTGGATTTTGTAAACGCTGCTGGCGATATAGACATTTCTAACAATCTTCCTCATTTCAGGGGGGAAAATTGAAATGGCTGATAGTATGTTGACGGCAAGGCTTTACAACGATTACAGCGGTAAGGTTTTGCGTTACATATCAAGCAGAATTCATAATCAGCAGGATTGCGAAGATTTAGTTTCAACGGTATTTTTGAAGGTGCAACAGAATATATCAAACTTTGATGAGCAAAAAGCTTCGGCATCTACTTGGATATTTTCAATTACAAGAAATACGGTTATTGACTATTACAGAACGAACAGACAGCAATACGAGCTTTCAGAAAATCTGAGTACAGCAGATGATATATGTGAAAATTTATGTAACGAGGAAAATCTGGAATTGTTGGCAGCTTCGCTTGAAGAACTTGATGAGCGTTTGCGTGATTTAATTATTCTCCATTATTTCAGCGGTTTAACGCTTAAAGATATAGCACAAAAAATGCAGATGTCTTATAGTAACGCAAAGGTGCTTCACTCAAAGGCACTTGATGAATTAAAGCTACAATTAAAATCAAAAAACATCGAGATTTAATAGCATAGGATTTTGAAGATTCTGATAGTTTTTTATGAAACTTGAAATTTATGATATAAAATAAGCCAAAGGAGGATAAGCGTATGAAGCTTACACAAAAACTCAAAGACAAGCTTGTTAATGCAAAGTCAGAAATAGAGGTAAAGTCCATTCTTGAAGATATTAAGGGCGGAGTGGAAAAGTAGGCTTAATACTTGAAGACAAAGACCTCGCTGGAATAGCAGGAGGAACAGAGTACTATACTTTTTTAGAATATAAAAACTAATAACATTAAGATTTCGTAAGATAGGGAAGGTTTTATTGATAGCATCGGCTTTATATGGTAAAATATTTTTGGGTGATTATAAAGATGAACTCAAATATTTTACTTGTTGAAGACGATGCTTTTTTGCTTGATGGTTTATGTGAAATATTGAAAAAAGAGGGCTATTGTGTTGATTGTGCCCCTTGTATAGAAAAAGCAAAAACGGCTTTTTCTTCTAATAGCTATAATTTAATTATACTCGATGTGATGTTGCCGGACGGTGATGGATTTTCATTTTGTGAAAGTGTGCGTGCAAGTGGCAACAATACACCGATTTTATTTCTTACTGCCTGCGATGATGAAATTCAGGTTGTGCGTGGTTTAGATGCAGGCGGTGACGATTATGTTACAAAGCCTTTCAAATTGCTTGAATTATTGTCAAGAGTGCGTGCACTTTTACGCCGTAACACAAATACTGTCTATAATGTCGGCACTCTTACGGTTGACATAAACACAATGACCGTTAAGAAAAATGGGGAGGTCGTTTTTGTAACACCGACGGAATTTCAGATACTTTCTACCCTTATCCGTAACAACGGAATTATTGTTACAAGAAATGTGCTTTTGCAGAATATCTGGGACGATGCTGGCAATTTCATTGACGACAATACTCTTTCTGTCCATATCAGCCGATTGCGTGAAAAAATCGGTGCAAGCCATATCAAAACAGTAAGAGGCATCGGTTACAGATGGGAGGATACAATATGAATGTTCCTCTTATTATTGCTGTTGTTATCGCTATGGCTTTGCTTATAATCAGTATCCTGCTTTTCATCAACAACAGAAAAATTCATAGGGATATTGACGGCTTGAATGATAGCATTGAAAACTTTATCCAAAAAGGCAAGACAACAGATTTCAGCACATCGGACAATCATTTTTCAAGGCTTCAAAACAGCGTTGCCGATTTAGAAAATCTTTATTGCCTTGAAAAGAGCAATACAGAAAAAGAAAGCAAAAAGAATATTCAATTTATTTCTGATATATCGCACCAACTGAAAACTCCGCTTGCTGGAATAAGGCTTTATGTTGAGATGGAGCATAATGAAAACCCAAGCGAGCATACTCTGAAAGAACTTAAACTTATAGATAAAATGGAAAAACTTATATATAAGCTTTTGCGTCTTGAAAAAATCAAGAGTGATACTTATGTTATGGACTTTGCTTTTTACGAAGTAAGAAAAATTGCAGAGGATATAGTAAATGAATTCAAACCGCTTTTTCCGAACAAAGTATATACAATAACGGGCGAAAGCTTTTTCCGTTTTGACAAGGTTTGGCTTGGTGAGGCTATCGGTAATATCGTAAAAAACGCAAGCGAACATACGCCGAATGACGGAAAAATTGCTATAAATATTGCAAACAGTGAACAGTCAACAACAATAAGTATCAAGGACAATGGCGGAGGCGTTGACCAAGAGGAATTGCCAAAGCTGTTCAGCCGTTTCCACAGAGCAGAGAATGCAAGCCCTTCAAGTGCAGGCATAGGTCTTGCAATCACAAAGGCTATTGTTGAAAAGCACCACGGCACAATCGTTGCCGAAAATACTAACGAGGGCTTGAATGTGATTATTTGCTTACCGCATATAGACGGTGCAATAGCTATAAATTAAACAAAGAATAAGGCTTCCTTCTTTTGAGGGAAGCCATTGATTTATATGATAAAAAGAAATCTTACGGTTTTTTAAGATAAAATACACCTTAAAGTAAGGTTGATATTGTATTATGGTCTCACAAAAGGAAAGGAGTGCTCAGTATGAATATTATTGAATGTACTAATTTAACAAAGGAATATATGAACGGTGAAAATGTAATAAAGGCTGTTGATGATGTAACAATAGCCTTTGAACAGGGCGAATTTTGTGCAATTACGGGACCGTCTGGTTCAGGCAAATCAACCTTTTTGCATCTTCTTTCGTCACTTGAAAATGCCACAAGAGGCTCTGTCACATATGGCGAAAAGTTGCTTTCTGATTACAATGATAATCAGTTATCAATTTTAAGACGCAGGCGTTTTGGTTTTGTCTTTCAGGCATATAACCTTGTCAATGAGCTTACGGGCTATGAAAATATTATATTGCCGATTATGCTTGATAACAAAAATCCTGACGAGGAATACCTAAATAAAATCATAAAAATTCTTGGCATTGAGGACAGATTAGACTGCTTGCCATCAGCTCTTTCTGGCGGTCAACAGCAGAGAATAGCAATAGCAAGAGCGTTAGCAAACAAGCCGTCAATACTTTTTGCCGATGAGCCTACGGGTAATCTTGACGGAAAGAGCGGGCGAGAGGTTTTGTCTTTGCTCAAATATGTTGCAGAAGAATTAGGCGTAACGCTTATTCTTGTAACTCACGACCTTAATATCGCTGAACAGGCTGACAGAGTTTTAACTCTTGAAGACGGAAAAATTGTAAGAGATACAAAGGCGGTGAAGGAAGAATGAAAAAGCTCAGCTTTAATCGTCTTGCCTTCCTCGATTTAAAGAGGAATTTCAAGCAGTATCTTACTATGATAATCTCTATTATTCTTGCTATGACCTTTTCTTCAAGCGTGATTTTTGTAGGATATGGTTTTTATAGCGTTTTAGTGCAGACAAAGCAATTAGATTTCTGCAACTGCGATTTTATTTGTGAAAATCCAAACCTTGATGGTATGAAGGAATTAGCAGACAATGGTGCTATAAAGAACAACTATGGCTATGCACATATTGTTGGCTATATGTTTACAGATGATAACAATGAATTAGATGGCAATTATGTTGCGTGGCTTGATGATAATGCTATCAAACTTGCAAATCCAGTGCTTGTCAAAGGTGAGTATCCTACAAAGGAAAACGAAATTGCTTTGGAAAGTGCTGTCCTTGCAAAGCTTGGCATAGTGGCAGATATAGGCGATACCATAAAAATAAAATTCTGCGACCAGAATTCAACAAGCTACAAGGAAGAACCATACGAAAGGGAATTTGTTTTAACGGGTATTTTGCGAAACAAGAAAAATAATTTAAGCTACTATATTCCTTTCAATGATAAAGTTGTGCCGAGTGCTTTTGTGGCACAAGGAACAAATGCTTTTGAGAAAAGTCAGGAAAAGCTTATAGGCTTTTTTGATGCGGATTATTTTAAACTTTACAATTACATTAAGTATGATGATGGAAAATTCTTTTCGTATTATAGCGATATTTATGTTTTTGATATTCCATATCACTCAAACTTGAATTTTACAGATGTTTTACTTTTTTCTTCCATAGTAATAGTTGCATTTATGCTTGCTTCTTGTGTTGCAGTTGCAAATACCTTTAATTCAAATATCGGGCAGAAGAAAAAGCAGATAGGTTTTTTCCGTGCAGTCGGTGCGACTAAAAGGCAAATAAGAAAAATATATTTGCGTGAGAATTTTATTATAAGTCTGATTTGCATAGTCTTGCCTTTGGTAATTTCTTATCTTATTGCGTTGGCGTTGGTTAAGAGCTTCGGCAGTGAATATGTATTCCATCTCAATATCTGGATTTTATTGCTTTGCATTATATTCAGCGTTGCTGTTATTGCAATATCTTCCTCAATTCCTCTTATATCAGCTTCACGCATCAGTCCTATGCAGGCTATAAGAAATATTGAAAACGACCATAATATGAAGGCTAAACACATAAAGACGCAGAAAAGCTTTGATGTGCCTTCGCTTATTGCAAAACGCAGCCTGATTTTCAGCAAAGGAAAACAATTTGTTGTTGCATTGTTTGTTATGCTTGCTATGCTTTCTTCTTGCTATGTAGGAATGATTTTGACCTATGGCAAAGTTGATTATTCAGATTTTCATTTTTTGGATTATGAAATGACCTTTCATAGTCAAGGTGAAAGTGTTAGTTCTATAAATTATGATTCTGAAAATGATGGATATACAGAGTCAATGAAACAGAGGGTGCTTCAAACAAATTATATAGGCGATTTTATCGGCTTTAAATCTGCTAAGGCTGTGTTGTATATTGATGAATTTACAGATTACTTTAATTTTAATTCAGGCTATTATGTATATGACATATTTGACCGACAGGGTAAAAGTGCAGATAAATATAACTATAACGAGGCTCTCTTTTCAAAGTTCAGCGAGGACTATTTAGAACTAAAAAACAAACTCAACAGCAAGGATTTCGTTACGGTTGGCTTGAAGAGTATGAATGCTGATAAGTTTAACATATTGAAGGATTTTGTAGTTGAGGGTGAAATCAATGTTGATAAAATAAAATCAGGCGAAGAAATTATCTTGGTTTCACCTCGAAAAGCTGGTGCTATATATAGCGGAAGCTTATCTTATGTAACGGGCGATATTTTGAAGAATAACGAAAACAACTGTATCGCAATTTATGAATGTCCTTATCACGCAGGAGATAAAATTGATATTTCAATTCTTCAACAAAGCCGACCTAATAAAGATAAAGAAATCAATAGAACGGATA
>JAILBY010000145.1 GCA_024680655.1 Clostridiales bacterium
TATATAGGCTTTTTCGGATATTATCCTATTATAAAAGAGATACTTGAAAGCAAGTTCTCTAAGCCTGTTGAATGGATACTTAAAATTTTGATTTTTAATGTTGCAGTTGTTCTTTCTTATGTTGTTATAATCAAGGTTTTGGGAATTCCTCTTGAAGAAATGGACAAGTACGGTAAGTATGGAGCTTATGCATTACTTGCAGGGGCAAATGTGGTCTTTCTGCTTTATGATTACTGCTTTACAAAGTTTATCAGTATTTATTATGATAAATGGCAGAGCCGTTTCAGAAAAATGTTCAGATAAAAAAAGCTATGGCTTAATTTCAGCCATAGCTTTCTTTTTTTATATCTTTCTTGTTATTGTCTTATATCCCATTATCTTACAGCCTTTCATAGCTGCAAGAATTTCTTTTGTGTGTTCGTGAGGAACGCTTACTATGGTGCAGGTGTCAAGAATTTCAATTCTGCCGAAGCTTTTTCCTGGCAGACCGCTTTCGCCAGCAACAGCACCGAGAATATGGGCGGCACTGACCTTTTGTCTTCTGCCGAGGTTTATGCTTATTTTATCCATATTACTTTCGTCTGCTCTTACAACATTCTTTCTTGCACTGCTATTGTGTTGCTGACGCTTTGCCTGAACGCTTCGTTTCTTCTGTGCGTTTGACATTTTAACCTTTTCGGCTTTAATTCGATTGCCTTCATTTTCAAAAAGAGCATCATCTGATTTTGTTGGCTCATAGCTGTTTTCTTTTGCAAATATCAGTTTAATAAGTGCAGTTGAAATATCAAGTGAGGAATAGTCTTCAAGCAATTCGTCAATTATCTTGTTGTATTTTTCAAGTGAGCCTTTTTCTATTGTTTTCTTTATTTCAGAGATAAGCTTTCTTGACTTTGTTTCTATAACCTCTGTGCTTGACGGTATAGCCTTTAAAACTATCTTTGCTTTTGTGAAATTTTCAATATCTCTCAACTGATAAATCTGCTGTCTTCCGCATACAAATGTAAAAGCCTTACCTTCTTTACCGATTCTGCCTGTACGACCGATTCGGTGCACATAATATTCCATATCCTGAGGGATATCATAGTTGAAAACGGCATCAATATCGTCAATATCAATGCCTCTTGCGGCAACATCTGTTGCAACAAGAATATCAATTTTAGCATTTCTGAAAGCGTTCATAATTCTTGTACGCTCTGTCTGTTTCATATCGCCGTGAAGTCCGCTTGCGGCGTAGCCTCTTACATTCAACTCCTCAACGAGTTCATCAACCTGCTTTTTCGTGTTGCAGAAAACCATTGAGCGAGTAGGGTTATAGACATCTAAAAGACGGCTCAACACTTCGTTTTTCTTGCCTCTTGGCACTTCAAAATAATATTGCTCAATGCTTGGAACTGTTATCTGCTGTCTTGTTATTTTAATAAGCTCGGGATTTTTCTGGAATTTTTTTGTAATATCCATAATTTCCTTTGACATAGTTGCAGAAAAGAGAATAGTCTGCCTTTCTTCCGGAACATCTTTGAGTATGGTTTCAATATCCTCTCTGAATCCCATACTTAACATTTCGTCTGCTTCGTCAAGAATTATGGCTTTAAGACAATCAAGTTTGAGAGTTTTTCTTCTCATATGGTCCATAACTCTGCCGGGAGTACCAACAACTATTTGTGGACGGTTTTTCAAAGCAGTAATCTGTCGCTCTATTGCTTGTCCGCCATAAATAGGAACGGCTTTGATTTTTGGCAGATATTTTGTAAATTTCTTTATTTCGTCACAAGCCTGAATTGCAAGCTCACGAGTAGGGCAGAGTATAAGCACCTGAACCTTGCCGAGCATATCCTTATCTATCTTTTCAATAGACGGTATGCTGAAAGCGGCTGTTTTGCCCGTACCTGTCTGCGAGTGACCTATAACATCTTTGCCTTCAAGAATAAGCGGTATGCTCTGAGCCTGAATTTTTGTTGCTTCATCAAAGCCCATATCCTTTACGGCGTGTTTTATTTCATCAGATAAATTCATATCTTCAAAACGGATAATTTCCTGCATATTTTTACCTCTTTCAAAATTCATAATTTACATTATACTATAAAAAAATCATAATTAAGCCATTTTATAAAAAAATAGCAAGTTGACTATAATTAAAAGCAAAGTTGTAAACAAATATTAAGCATTTGTTAACTTTTTTAAAAGTACTTGATTTTTCAATAGAAAGAGCCTAAAATATGTTTTAGCACTCAGGGGATGGGAGTGCTAAAACTTAATTTAATTTATTTTAATTCTTAGGAGGAATTTTTATGACTATTAAACCACTTGCAGACCGTGTAGTAGTTAAGCCGGTTGAGGTTGAAGAAACTACAAAGAGCGGTATCATACTTGCTGCATCAGCACAGGAAAAACCACAGATTGCAGAGGTAGTTGCAGTAGGTCCTGGCGGAATGGTTGACGGCAAGGAAGTAAAAATGTATGTAAAGACAGGCGATAAGGTAATAACAAGCAAATATTCAGGCACAGAGGTAAAGATGGATAATACTGAATATAACATTGTTCGTCAGTCAGATATTCTTGCAATAGTAGAATAATTTTATATTTAATATAGATTTTTTTGGAGGTAATTCATTATGGCAAAACAAATCGTTTATGGCGAAGAAGCAAGAAAGGCTTTGCAGGCTGGTATTGATAAGCTCAGCAATACAGTTAAAATTACATTAGGCCCTAAGGGCAGAAATGTTGTTCTTGATAAAAAATACGGTGCACCTCTTATTACAAACGATGGTGTTACAATCGCAAAGGAAATTGAACTTGAAGACCCATTTGAAAATATGGGTGCAAATATAATCAAAGAAGTTGCAACAAAGACAAATGATGTTGCAGGTGACGGTACAACTACTGCTACACTTCTTGCTCAGGCTCTTGTTCGTGAGGGTATGAAGAATGTTACAGCAGGTGCTAACCCAATGGTTGTTAAAAAGGGTATTATGTCTGCTGTTGATACAGCAGTTGAGGCTGTTAAGAATAATGCAAAGCCTGTTACAAGCACACAGGATATAGCAAGAGTTGCTACAATTTCTGCTGCTGACGAATTTGTTGGTAAGCTTATAGCAGAGGCTATGGAAAAGGTTACTTCTGACGGCGTTATAACAGTTGAGGAGTCAAAGACTGCTGAAACTGATTCAGATGTAGTTGAAGGTATGCAGTTTGACAGAGGCTATATCTCACCTTATATGTGCACAGATACAGATAAGATGGAAGCTATTATTGATGATGCTTATCTTCTTCTCACAGACAAGAAGATTTCAAATATTCAGGAAATTTTACCTTTGCTTGAACAGGTTTTGCAGGCTGGCAAAAAGCTTGTTATCGTTGCAGAGGATATCGAGGGCGAAGCTCTTGCAACTCTCCTTGTAAATAAATTGCGTGGTACATTTACTTGTGTTGCTGTTAAAGCACCAGGCTTTGGTGACAGAAGAAAAGAAATGTTACAGGATATTGCAATTCTTACAGGTGGTGAAGTTATCACAGCAGACCTTGGTCTTGAATTAAAGGATACACAGTTAAGCCAGCTTGGTACTGCTCGTCAGGTTAAGATTTCAAAGGAAAATACAATTATTGTTGACGGTGCAGGTAACAAAGACCAAATCAAAGCAAGAATAAATCAGATTAAGGCTCAGATTGAAACAACAACTTCTGAGTTTGATAAAGAAAAGCTCCAGGAAAGACTTGCAAAACTTTCAGGCGGTGTTGCAGTTATCCGTGTTGGTGCTCCAACTGAAATTGAAATGAAAGAAAAGAAACTCCGCATTGAAGATGCTCTTGCAGCAACAAAGGCATCAGTTGAGGAAGGCTTTGTTGCAGGCGGTGGTGTTGCACTTGTAAACGCTATTCCTGCTGTTGAGGAGCTTCTTGCTAACACAAAGGACGAAGATGAACAGACAGGTGTTAAGATTGTTCTTAAAGCTCTTGAAGAGCCTATCCGTCAGATAGCTACAAACTCAGGTCTTGAAGGCTCTGTTATTATTGACGCTATCAAGAAGTCAAAGAAAGTCGGCTATGGCTTTGACTTTGCAAAGGAAGAATATGCTGATATGGTTAAGGCAGGTATCGTTGACCCAGCCAAGGTTACTCGTTCAGCACTTCAAAACGCTGCTTCTGTTGCCGCAACAGTTCTCACAACAGAATCACTTGTTACTGATAAACCAGATCCAGCAGGCGACGCTGCTGCTCAGGCTGCCGCTATGGCTGCTGCTCAGGGCGGTATGTATTGATAAAAATACAAAATACAGATATAATTCAAAAATCCCGTATGCTAAAACATACGGGATTTTTTTATGTATCATTTTATGTATGATGTTTATTATACGGCGTTTTCTTCAAGCCATTTTGCAAGGTCTTTATAAACTGTATCTCTGTTTGTTTCGTGAAGTATATCGTGCTTTCCGTCGGGGTAGAGGATAACCTCTGGAATTATATTCTCTGCACAAAGTCTGTCACAAACACTTATAACGCTGTTTCCGTTTGAACTCAGAGAGTCTATTGCACCGCCGATAAGGAAAATAGGCAAATCCTTTCTTATCCTTTTTGCCCATAAATCATTTGAGCAGTTTATGGCAAGCTTTATCAAATCACGCAGATAAGAATATGAAATATTAAAAGAGCAAAGATAGTCGGATTTGTATTGCTCTATTATTTTTTTATCCTTTGTCAGAAAATCAAGACTGCCTTTTTTGTCAAAGCCAAGCAGATTTGTAAATGGCTTTTTTAAAATTACAATCGGCTCAAAAAGTCCGAATTTTTCTGCAAGCTTATCTATTGTATTTTCTGCAAGCAACGCAATATCGGGTAGATTCATACACGCTGAAAAAACAGCACCGTTTATTTCGTCTGAAAAATAAGAGCAGTAATTTCTTGCTATGAAAGAGCCCGTCGAGTCGCCAAGAATAAAATAGGGCAAAGCCTCGCCAAAACGGTTCTTCATTATTCTTGTAAGCAGGTGCATATCGTCAACAATTCTTATATCGCCGTCCTTTTCACAAGTACAGCCAAGAGAACCGCTTTTACCTGAGCCAAGATTATCGTTGCCACATACGATATAACCCTTTTCAGCAAAAAATACGCCAAGCTCATCAAAGCAATCAATATGATTAAATGTTCCGTGTATTATCTGCAAAATGCCCTTGTAATCTTTTAAGTCTTTGTCACGCCATATTTTACAATATATGTTATCTTCTTGTGTAGATGATTTGAAATAAGCAATTTCTTTTGAAATAGACATAGCGTTGCCTCCACTAAATATGTTTTTCTATATTATAACTTATATTTTTTGATTTTACTATTGTTAAAAAAAGAATTCAAAAAAAATTCAAAATAAGTCTTGCTTTTTTTGAATTGATACTATATAATATCTTCAAACGAACATTTGTGCTATTGGAGGAAATAACTATGGCAGATAAATTAAAAGCACTTGAAACTGCTTTGAGTCAGATTGAAAAACAATACGGCAAGGGAGCTATTATGCGTCTTGGTCAGGGTAACGGACTTCAGGTTGACGCTGTTTCAACGGGCTCTATTTCTCTTGATGCCGCAACGGGTATAGGCGGTTTTCCAAAGGGCAGAATAGTTGAAATATATGGCCCTGAATCATCAGGTAAAACAACTCTTGCACTTCAAGCTATTGCACAAGCTCAGAAAAATGGCGGCGAGGCTGCTTTTATAGATGCCGAACACGCACTTGACCCTGTTTATGCTGCAAATCTTGGCGTTGACATTGATTCACTTCTTGTTTCACAGCCGGATAACGGTGAGCAGGCTCTTGAAATTGCAGAGGCTCTTGCTCGTTCTGGTGCTATTGATGTTCTTGTTGTTGACTCTGTTGCAGCACTTGTTCCAAGAGCTGAAATTGAGGGCGAAATGGGCGATTCACATATGGGCTTGCAGGCTCGTCTTATGTCACAAGCCTTGCGTAAGCTGACGGGTGCTATTGCAAAATCAAATTGCCTTGTTATTTTTATAAATCAGTTGCGTATGAAAATCGGCGTTATGTTCGGTAACCCTGAAACAACAACGGGTGGTAACGCTCTTAAATTCTATGCTTCAATGCGTATGGATGTAAGAAAGGTTGAAACTCTTAAAGGTGCTGGCGGTGAAATGATAGGCTCACACACAAGGGTTAAAATCGTTAAAAATAAAGTTGCTCCACCATTCAGAGAGGCAGAGTTTGATATTATGTACGGTACGGGTATTTCCCGTGAGGGTGAAATACTTGACCTCGGAGTTAAGCTTGGTATAGTACAAAAAAGCGGTGCTTGGTTTGCCTATGGTGAAAGAAGACTTGCACAGGGCAGAGATAATGCAAAGGAATTGCTTAAAGCAGAGCCAGAGCTTTGTCAGGAAATTGCAGATAAAATATATGCAAATATAGATAATCTTCTTATGACAAGAAACGGCGGACTTAAACCAAACGCAAGTGTTGCTATGCCTCAGCCAAAGGCTGAGCCGGTTGCAGAAGAAAAGAAAGCACCTGCAAAGGCAACAACAAAGGCTTCTGCAAGAGCAAAGCTTGATATTGCTGTTGATGACTGATGATTATTACAGCAAAGGAAGGCAGACAAAATAAAATACATATTTTCATTGATGAAGAATATTTGCTTACAGTTGATAATGAATTCTGGCTTTTAGGCGATATTCGTTCGGGTGATGAAATAGATGAACAGCAGCTTGAACTTTTTAAAAGTCAGGCTGCTTATCGTCGTGCATATAACAGAGCGTTGGATATAATTTCAAGGCGTGAGCATAGTCGCTTTGATTTAGTCAACAAATTAACTCAACGCTGTTGTGACAGAGAAACGGCGGAAAAAATTGCAGATAAGCTTGAAAATATAGGCTTACTTGATGATTTGAGATATTCAAGGCTTCTTTTAAGGGAACTTTCAGAATATAAAAAGATGGGCAAAAACAGAATAAAGCAGGAATTTTTTAAACACGGTATATCAAGGGAGATTTTTGACGAGATTATAGTTGAGGTTGAAGATAATCCACATCAAAATATAAAAGAGATAATCGAAAGAAAGTATATCGGCAGAATGAACGATGAAAAGGGCAAGGCGAGGGCTATCAACGGACTTTTGCGTATGGGCTATTCTTATTCTGATATTTATTCAGTAATAAACGATATGAATATTGACATTGACGGCAGTTGCGATTAAAATAATTTAGTATTTATCTTTTCTTTTGAAAGGCGTTGTTTGTTATGTCAGATAATGTGCAATATAAAATCGGTATGATTTCTCTGGGCTGTCCTAAAAATCAGGTCGATGCTGAAATTATGCTTGCAAGTCTTGCACAGGAAAATTTTGTCCTTGTTGATGATGTTTACAGTGCAGATATAGTTATTGTAAACACCTGCGGTTTTATTGAGGATGCAAAAAAAGAGGCTATTGAAAATATCCTTGAAATGACTGAACTCAAAAAAGACGGCGAAATAAGTGCAGTTATTGTAACGGGCTGCCTTGCACAGAGATATAAAGACGAAATCCTTAAAGAAATTCCCGAGGTTGACGCTGTTGTTGGTCTTGGTGCAAATTCAGATATAGCAAAAATTTGCCGTGACGCTCTTGAAGGAAAAAAGGCTAATATAATTCCAGATATTTCACAGCTTTGTATGTCGGGCGAAAGACTTCTTACAACGCCTGAATACTGGGCATATCTTAAAATTTCAGACGGTTGCTCAAATTGTTGCAGTTATTGTGCAATACCGTCAATAAGAGGTAAATTCCGTAGCCGTAAAATCGAGGAAATACTCGAAGAAGCAAAACAACTTGCTGACAGCGGAGTAAAGGAATTGGTTGTTATAGCTCAGGATACAACCCGTTATGGTGAAGATTTGTACGGTGAACTTAAACTGCCAGAGCTTCTCGATAAGCTTTGCGAAATAGACGGTATCCATTGGATACGCTTGCTTTATTGCTATCCAGACAGACTTACAGATGAACTTATGGATACTATCGCAAAACAACCGAAAATTCTTAACTATATTGACTTGCCTTTGCAGCACGCAGACGGCGAGGTGCTTAAAAGAATGAACAGGTCGGGAAACAGAAAAACTCTTACTGAACTTATAAATAAATTGCGTTCAAAAATTCCTGATGTTGTTATACGCACTACCTTTATAACGGGCTTCCCAGGCGAAACGGAAGAAAACTTTGAACAGCTTGATGAGTTCGTTCAGGAAATGAAATTTGACAGACTTGGTTGCTTTGCATATTCAGCAGAGGAGGGCACACCTGCCGCAAGTTTTGAAAATCAGATTGACGATGAAGTGAAAATACATCGTGGAGAGTTGATTATGCAAAAGCAATATGATATATTTGTAGAAAAGAACAACGAGCGTATCGGTAAAACTTACGAGGTAATAGTTGACGGATATGATGGATATACTGATACATATTTCGGCAGAGCGTATATGGACGCACCTGAAATAGACAGTAAGATAATTTTTACTTCTTCATCAGCACTCAATGAAGGCGAATTTGTAAATGTAAAAATTATTGATGTTGAGGGCTATGATTTACTCGGTAAGAAAATTTAATTTGAAAGGTACTTTTTGATGAATACACCTAATAAACTTACACTTTTGCGAATGTTTATGTCGCCGATATTTCTTGCAGTTTTAATTGCAAATTTTTCGCACAATTTTCTTGCGGCTCTTATAGTTTTTGCACTTGCTGCTATAACTGATTTTATCGACGGACATCTTGCAAGGAAGAATAATCAGATAACTAATTTTGGTAAGCTTCTTGACCCTGTTGCAGACAAAATGCTAACAACAGCGGCATTCCTTGCTTTTATGCAAATGGGACTTTGCAATATATGGATAATTATGGTTATACTCACAAGAGAATTTTTGATTTTGTCTTTAAGGCTTATCGCTTCTTCTCAGGGCATAATTGTTCCGGCTAATATATGGGGCAAAATTAAAACTGTAAGTCAGATGGTTTCAATAATTTTAGTTCTGCTTCTTTGTGAACTTTCAAATTATATAAGCACTATCGTTATAGATGGCTTTGGCTTTAAACTTTTTACAAATATTCTTTTCAGCGTAACGGCTTTATTTACAGTCATTTCGGGTGTTATTTATATCCTCGAAGTAAAGAAAAAAATAACTTTTACAAAATAAAAGGTGCATTTTTCTGTTGAATAGAGTATAATGATATTGTTAAATGCGTTTATCGGGAGAAGTAATCGTCCTTAATTGTTTAACAGAGAGTGGGCATAGTAGCTGAAATTGTCCATTATTCAAAGACGATGAAATGCACCCGCCAGCACATCAGTTCAACGCAAAATCTTTTTTTGTCAGTATGCTGATGCGGTTAAGCACCGTTAAAGGCTTTTTGAGTTATAAAACGGAGTGGAACCGCGAAAATTCGCCTCTGTCGCTATTTGATAGCGATGGAGTTTTTTTATTTTATAAATTTTTCTGTTTTTTGAAAGGAGGAGTTTTTTTGTTTGAACTTTTAAAGGAAGATATTCAGTCAGTTAAAGACAGAGACCCTGCCGCACGCTCTTTGCTTGAAATATTGTTCTTATATCCAGGCTTAAAGGCGATAAGAATGCACAGAAGAGCTAACTGGTTTTACAGACATAAAATGTTTTTCATAGCAAGGGCAATTTCTCAGCGTGCAGTTAAAAAAACGGGAATTGAAATTCATCCTGCCGCAAAGATAGGCAGAAGATTTTTTATAGACCACGGAACAGGTGTTGTAATCGGTGAAACAACCGAAATAGGTGACGATGTAACCATTTATCAGGGCGTTACTCTTGGCGGTACTGGTAAGGATACGGGCAAAAGACACCCGACAATAGGCAATAATGTTATGATAGGCTCAGGTGCAAAGGTTTTGGGACCGTTTAAGGTGGGCGATAATTGTAATATTGCCGCAGGTGCAGTTGTGCTTGAAGAAATTCCACCGAATTGTACTGCAACAGGTGTTCCTGCAAGAGTAGTCAAAAGGAATGGACTTCGTGTTGACAATCTTGACCAGGTGCATATCCCTGACCCTGTTTCTCAGGATTTGTGCTTGTTAAAGCTTCGTGTTGAACAGCTTGAAAAAGAATTAGAAATGGTAAAAGGAACTGAAACGGAGGATTAAAATATGAAAGTATTTAATACACTTACAAGGAAAAAGGAAGAATTAAAGCCGATAGACGAGGGCGAGGTTAAAATATACGCTTGTGGTCCTACTGTCTATAACTATATTCATATAGGCAACGCAAGACCGCTTTGTGTTTTCGATGTTTTGAGAAGATACCTTGAATATCGTGGCTATAATGTTAAGTTTGTTCAGAATTTTACTGATATTGATGATAAAATCATAAGAAAGGCAAACGAAGAGGGACTTACTTTTTCGGAGGTAAGCGAAAAATATATAGATGAATTCTGGGTTGATGCTAATGGTATGAATATCCGCAAGGCAACAGTTCACCCAAAGGCAACAGAAAACATTGATGAAATTATCTCTATTATTTCAACTCTTGTTGAAAAGGGCTATGCCTATGCTGTTGAAAACGGAGATGTTTATTTCAGCACAGCTAAATTCAACGAATATGGCAAGCTTTCACATCAGCCTCTTGAAGATTTGGAAGCAGGTGCAAGAATAAATATAGGCGAGCTTAAAAAAGAGCCTATGGACTTCGCTTTATGGAAGGGTGCAAAGCCAGGTGAGCCTTACTGGGAATCACCTTGGGGTAAAGGCAGACCAGGCTGGCATATTGAATGTTCTGCTATGGTAAGACGCTATCTTGGCAAGACCATTGATATTCATTGTGGCGGTCAGGATTTGATTTTCCCTCACCACGAAAACGAAATTGCACAGAGTGAGTGCTGTAATGGTGTTGCTTTTTCAAATTACTGGATGCATAACGGCTATATAAATGTTGACAATGTTAAAATGTCAAAATCTCTTGGCAATTTCTTTACTGTAAGAGATGTTGCAGAGAAATACGGCTACGAGCCTATCCGTTATCTTATGATTTCTTCACAGTACAGAAGCCCTATAAATTACAGCACAGATATAATCGAACAGTGCAAGGCTTCTTTGACAAGACTTTATAATTGCCGTGAAAGCCTTGACTTTGCACTCGAAAATGCAAAGGACGGCGAGAATGCAAACGAGCAGGAATTAAAAGATAAGCTCGATAAACGCCGTGAACAGTTCATTGAGGCTATGGACGACGACCTCAATACTGCCGACGGTCTTGCTGCTGTATATGACCTTGTTCGTGATATAAATACTTTCGTGCTTGATGAAAATTCAAGCAAATCACTTGTTGAATATGCAAGCAAAGAATTTGATGAATTAACAGGCGTTTTAGGTCTTGTTTATAACAGAAACAAATCTTCGCTTGATGAAGAGGTTGAAAAGCTTATTGAACAGCGTAACAATGCCCGTAAAGAGAAAAACTGGGCAGAGGCTGACAGAATAAGAGATGAATTAAAGGCAAAGGGAATTGTGCTCGAAGATACACCACAAGGCGTAAAATGGAGTATTCAGAAATAATAAGAACCAATAAAGCAAGGGCATCTTAATTCTGATGCCCTTAACTTTTGTTGAAAGGTAGGAAGTTATGTCGAAAAATGAATTCTTTGAAATAAGAAGAAAGATTATGGAAAAAGATTTCAGCCGAATGAATGATATGCAGAAAAAGGCTGTTTTTACAATAAACGGGCCTTTGCTTATACTTGCAGGTGCTGGTAGCGGAAAAACTACTGTTCTTGTAAATCGTATAGCAAATATGATGAAATACGGCAACTCTTATTTTTCAGAGGAATTATCTTTTGAAGTAACGCAGAGCGATATTGATTTGCTTAACGATTACTATAACGATAAAGAGGTTGACTATGTAAGATTGAAAAAACTTTTGCAGGATAATCCTGTAAAAAGCTGGAATATTCTTGCTATAACCTTCACAAATAAGGCGGCAAAGGAGCTTAAAGACCGTCTTGAAAATATGCTCGGCGAAGATGCAGAGGATATTTGGGCAAAAACCTTCCATTCTGCTTGTGTGAATATTTTAAGGCGTGAAATTGAATATACAAATTATTCAAGAAGCTTTACTATCTATGACAGCGACGATTCAAAGCGTACAATGAAAGAGGTTCAGCGTATTCTTGGAATTGACGAAAAGAAACTTTCACATAAGACTATACTTAATGAAATTTCAAGGGCAAAGGATAGTCTTATTTCACCCGAGGAGTATATAGCTCAATCAAGTAATGATATAAGGCTTGCAAAGGTGGGAGAGGCTTATAAGAAATATCAGGAAATGCTTGAAAAATCAGATGCTATGGATTTTGATGATATAATTTTCAAAACCGTTAAGCTTTTTCAGGAAAATCCGGAGGTGCTTGAAAAGTATCAGGATAAGTTTAAGTATATCCTTGTTGACGAGTATCAGGATACCAACCACGCACAGTATAAGCTTATTGAATTGCTTTCGAGAAAGTACAGAAATATCTGCGTTGTAGGTGACGATGACCAGAGTATCTATCGTTTCAGAGGTGCTAATATTGAAAACATACTTAATTTTGAGCATCAATACAATAACGCAGAGGTTATAAGGCTTGAACAGAATTATCGTTCAACGCAGAATATACTTGATGCGGCAAATGCCGTTATTGCAAATAACACCGAAAGAAAGGGCAAAAATCTTTGGACGGCAAACGGCTCTGGCGATTTGGTTGAGATACATCAGGCAACAGATGAAGAGGACGAGGCTGTTTTTATTGCTAATACTATAATGGACGGCGTAAACGAAAACAGAAAATGGTCGGATAATGCAGTTCTTTACAGAATGAATGCACAGTCAAACGCATTAGAGCGTGTTTTTGTTCGTATGGGCGTACCATACAGAGTTTTAAGCGGTCACCGTTTCTACGACCGTATGGAAATCAAAGATGTTATTTCTTATTTGTGCGTTATCGAAAATCCTGATGATAATGTAAGACTTAAAAGAATTATCAATGTTCCAAAGCGTGGAATAGGTGATACGACGCTTAATAACGCAGTGGAAATAGCTGATGCTCTTGGAATGTCTTTGTACGAGGTTATAAAAGAGGCAGATAAATATGAAAAGCTTGCAAGAAGCTCTGCAAAGTTAAAGAGCTTTTGCAATTTACTTGAAGAGCTTATTGAATTTTCACAGAATTCACCGCTTCAAGAGGTCTTTGATTTTGTTGTTAATAAAACAGGCTACATAGATTATCTTAAACTTGATACAACAACCTTTGAGGACAGATTTGAAAACATAAAGGAGCTTTCTTCAAATATTATCAAATATGCCGAGGAAACAGAGGACGCAACACTTGCAGGCTTCCTTGAAGATGTTTCTCTTATGTCTGATGTTGATAACTACGACGAAACGGCAGACGCTGTTGTGCTTATGACCTTACATTCTGCAAAAGGTCTTGAATTCCCCGTTGTGTTTATTCCTGGTATGGAAGAGGGAATTTTCCCAGGAAATCAAGTGCTTTATGATTCTTCGGAGCTTGAAGAAGAACGCCGTCTTGCTTATGTTGGTATAACAAGGGCAAAGCAAAAGCTTTACATTACCAATACATCAGTGCGTATGCTTTACGGAACAACAAATCATAATGAACCGTCAAGATTTCTCAATGAAATTCCTGATAGTGTTTGCAACAGAGAGCAAGCACAAGAAAGTAGCTTTGGTTCATTCCTTTCCTTCGGAAGAAAGAGCTTTGCAAACGCTAAAAGCAGTAGTGCAAGAGATTATACAAGCGGCTCAGGCTATCAAAAGAAAACTGATTATGCTGTAAGAGAGGTTGACACAAGCACACAGGTTCGTCAGTCAACTCTTTCGAGCGGTTTTGCCGTTAAGCCGAAAGCAACTGCCGAAGCGATTGATTTCAAGACGGGCGATGCAGTTGTGCATAAAACCTTTGGTGACGGCGTTATTGTTTCAACGCAAAAAATGGGTAATGATATTTTGCTTGAAGTTGCGTTCAATAAAGTCGGAACAAAAAAACTTATGGCAAAATTCTCAAAACTGTCAAAAAGATAAACACAATTTCTGAAAACCGTCATAGTATAGTATTGAAGTTTTTTAAACTTTGATATTAACATAGGAGGTAAATACTATGGCGGACTTAAATACTTGCCCCTCCAATGAAATAAGAGAGGCGGTATGTATCGACACAAGCAGAATTTATGATTCGTGTGCCGATAAAGATTGTTTAAGCGATTTAGATGTTATGTTTACAACAACAGGACAGCCGATTATAGATGCTGCAACTTCTGTAAGAGGTAAAGATTGTGAAGTTATAGGCTGCTATATGGATGTTGATGAAATTCAGTTCAACAAGGGCTTTTATTCTGTTGACATAACCTTTTACTTTAAGGTTACCGTTGATGCTTACACATCACCCGTAACCTGCCCGACAACTGTTGAAGGTCTTGCTGTTTTCTCAAAGAAATGTATTCTTTACGGCTCGGATGGTAATGTTAAAATCTATACTTCTGAATATTCAACAGAGTGTGGCGGTACATCAACTATTGCAACAACTTCGCCAGCAACGGCAAATCCAAGAGCCAAGGTACAGGTTATTGACCCGATTGTTCTTGAAACAATACTTACGGCTCCACCGACTGATGTGCCTAATGTTACAATACCAGATGATATTTCTTCGCAGTTTGACGGCGACTTTGAAGGCGTTACACCAACTCGCTCAGTTGAAGTTACACTCGGCTTGTTTACTATTATTCAGCTTGAAAGAGATGTTCAGATGCTTATTCCAGCATATAAATTCTGTATTCCTACAAAAGAGTGCTGCTGTGATGTTGATGAGCCTTGCGATATTTTCAACAGAATTGAGTTCCCTGTTGATGAATTCTTCCCGCCGAAGTCAAATAACAATAACGGCGGATGTGGCTGTGGCAGTATAGAACTTAATACTCAGTAAAAACAAAAAAGCAGTATGGTTTATTTGAACTGTACTGCTTTTATCTTTATTAGATAAAGTGATATTAGTATTGCTTAAAGAAATTTCAAGAACATTTTTGGCTGTCAGATGATTTTTTTTATTCATAAAATATTCATTGAATTTCTTTTTACAATATGTTAATCTGTTATCAAAGTGAAATTATAAAAATACTGACTTTTCGGAGGTGTTTTTTATGTATGTTTTATGGCTTGTGCTTTTTGTTGTATTGCTTGTAGTTGAAGCGTTGACTTTACAGCTTGTCACAATATGGTTTGCATTAGGCTCGGTTTGCTCCTTTGTTGCGGCGTTGCTTGGTGCAAATGTAACTGTTCAGAGCATAATCTTTGTTGCGGTGTCTGTTTTATCATTTATAATCACAAAACCGCTTGTAAAGAAATTCCTTAACAGTAAGGCAGTGCCTACAAATGTTGACAGATACATAGGGCAAAATGCAATAGTTAAGGAAACGATAGATAATATTAACTCCAAAGGTCAGGTTACCTTGGAAAATGGCTCTGTATGGTCTGCAAAATCAGCAGATAATAGCGTTATAGCCGAAAATTCGTTGGTTAAAATAAATTCTATTGAAGGCGTTAAGGTTATAGTTTCTTTGTTAGATGAACAAACTATAACTGATAATAAATAAAAAACGGAGGTTTTTATTATGCAATATGTTATTCTTGCATTTGTTGTTCTTATCCTTATTGTTTTTATCTTAAACATAAAGATTGTTCCACAGTCAAAGGCTTATGTTATTGAAAGACTTGGAACATATAAAACAACTTGGCAGACAGGCTTTCATGTTAAAGTCCCATTCATTGAAAGAATCGCAAAAATCGTTTCTTTAAAGGAGCAGGTAGTTGACTTTGCACCTCAGCCTGTTATCACTAAGGATAATGTTACAATGCAGATAGATACAGTTGTTTTCTATCAGATAACAGATCCAAAGCTTTATGCTTATGGTGTTGAACACCCACTTCCAGCTATCGAAAATCTTACTGCAACAACCTTGCGTAACATAATCGGTGAGATGGAGCTTGACCACACTCTTACTTCCCGTGATACCATTAACGCAAAAATAAGAGGTATCCTCGACGAAGCAACAGACCCTTGGGGTATCAAGGTAAACAGAGTTGAACTTAAAAATATTCTTCCGCCTCGTGAAATTCAGGACGCTATGGAAAAGCAGATGAAAGCAGAGCGTGAACGCCGTGAAGCAATCCTTCGTGCAGAGGGTGAAAAGGCAAGTAAGGTTCTTATTGCCGAAGCTCAGAAGGAATCACAGATTCTTGAAGCAGAAGGTAAAAAGCAGTCTGCAATTCTTCACGCAGAAGCTGTTAAGGAAGCAAAAATCCGTGAGGCAGAGGGTGAAGCACAGGCTATTCTTAAAGTTCAGACCGCAAAGGCTGACGCTATCAAGCTTATAAATGAAGCTTCACCTAGCAAAGAGGTTATTGCTATCAAGAGCCTTGAAGCATTTGCAGAGGCTGCAAATGGTCAGGCAACAAAGATTATCATTCCATCAGAAATTCAATCTCTTGCAGGTCTTTCAACAAGCGTAAAAGAATTGATAAAATAATCTTTGCTTATATAAAAAAACGAAAGTCGTCTGATTTTTCAGGCGACTTTTTTGCAAAATTTTGTCATTTTTTTGAACTTTTATAAAATGAATATAAATAATAAAAATATCTCTTGAATATTTCAATCAAATAGTATAAAATACTCTTGTTATGTTTTTTGAAAAAGCAAAAGCTTTTTTAATCTCAGTTAAAAACACAGTAAAGGATGAAAATCTATGGCTAAAAATGAAAAGTCACAGGCAGAGCTTTACAGAGAAGAAAGAAAGGCTCGTCTTGCAAAAAGTGCTAAAAAAAATGAAAAGAAGTCAGTGACTCCTTCTGTTCAGGTTGCTACTCACAAGACAGATAAGGTAATTACAATCGTACTTGCTTGTGCAGTAGTTGTTGCTTTGCTCGGTTGGTTCTTGAGCTTCTCAGGTGTATTACAGAGAACTCTTACAGCCGTAAAGGTTGGTAATACAAGCATATCTCAGGCTGAATATTACTATTATTACAATTCAACCTATTCAAGCTATGCAAGTACTTCAAAGCAGTATGATTCTTCATACGGTTCAGGTATGGGTGCTCAGCTCACAGGCTTTGATTATAACAAAAAGCCTTCTGAACAGGAATACAAAGGCTCATACTTCACAGATAAAGCTAATAAGGAAAATAACGAAGAAGCTACAATCGGTGAATCAGCAGAAACAGATACAACAACATATACTTTTGAAGATTATTTCAGAGCTTTGGCTATTGATTCAGCTCAGCAGAGCGTTGTTTATAACAAGCTTGCAAAAGAAGCTGGCATTACTCTTGACTCTGATGATTATGCTGAAATTGATAAGCAGATTGATGACCTTAAAACACAGCTTTCACAGAGCGATGGTTATAAAAATTATAGCCTTACAGCTTATTTAAAGATTGCTTATGGTAATGGTTTCAGTGAAAGTTACTACCGTAAAATGCTTGAAAAGAGTGCTTTGGCAAACAAATATGTTGAAGAACAGACAAAGACTCTTGGTAATGCTGTAACAGAAGATGAACTTACAGAAAAATACAACAACGATAAGGATTCTTATGATGTTGTTGATATTTGCACATTCGCTATCAGCTATTCAACATCAACATCTTCATCATCATCTTCTTCATCATCATCTTCTTCAACAGAAAGCACAACTCTTACAAAGGAACAGGCAAAAGCAAAGGCTGATGCTATGCTTGCAAAGGTAACAAACGCTGAAAACTTTGCACAGGCTGCTGTTGAAGCTTCAACAACAGAAGAAGAAAAAACTACTTATGCTGACCAGGAAGCAACAAACTCTTCACCAATTTCAATGAGCGTTTTAACTCAGAAGGCAGGCGAAGATGTTGCAAAATGGGCATTCGATTCTTCAAGAACAGCAGGTAACAAGACAGTTGTTGAAAGCAATAGTGCTTATATTGTTGCTTTACTTTTAAATCCTCGCTATCTTGACCAGACAAACACAGTTAATGTTCGTCACATCCTTGTTGCATACGAAGATAAGGCAACAGAACAGCAGAAGAAGTCAACTTTGGCTTTGGCTGAAACTTATCTCCAACAGTGGCAGGCTTCTGAAAACCCAACAGAAGAAAGCTTTGGCGAACTTGCAAAGACACAGAGCTCTGATACAGGTTCAAAGGAAAAGGGCGGTCTTTACGAGAATGTTTACAAGGGACAGATGGTTGACAACTTTGAAAACTGGGCATTTGACCCTGAAAGAAAACCAGGTGATACAGGCGTTGTTCAATCATCATACGGTTGCCATATCTTATACTTCGTAAAGAAGAATGATGAGCCTGAATGGAAGAGTGCAATCAGAAAGTCTGTTGCAACAACTAAGATTAACGAAAATGTTGAAAATCAGCTTAATTCTGATACTTATGCAGTAAAATACAACGAAAAGAGTCTTAAAAGACTTGTTGAAAGAAATATGAAAAAAGGCAGTTATTAAGATTTAATTTGATTTTGCTTTAATTAAAAATCCGCTATTTGAAAAAATAGCGGATTTTTTGTGCTTATTAAAGCCCTTGCTTTGAATAGGGTGCAAGTTCAAGCATAATAAAATAACCCTGATTATGCTTGCATACGGGGCAAATCTGAGGGGCTGAGGTTGAATTTACAATATTACCGCAGTTTAAACACATCCAGCCCGTTGCGGTATCGCTCACAAAAAGCTTGTTCTGTTCAAGCAAATCGGCAAAAAGCTTAAATCTGTCGTGATGATTTCTTTCAATTTCTGCAATCATATTAAAGCTGTTTGCAATATCTGCAAAGCCTTCGTCTGTTGCAGTCTGGGCAAAGCTTTTATAAGCGTCGCTGTATTCTTCAAATTCATTATGCTCAGCAAACCTCAACGCTTGCAAAACATCGTTTGTCTTATCGATAGGATATGTGCCGTTAAGGTTTAAATTTTGCCCTGAAAATTCTGAAAGATAATTATAAAATATCTCGGCGTGTTCTTTTTCCTGACCTGCCGTAAAGGTGAAAATTGCCTGTATTACTTCTAAATTCTGCTTTTTGGCAAGTGAGGCGGCAAAGGTATATCTGTTTCTTGCCTGACTTTCGCCTGCGAAGGCTCGCAATAAATTATCTTTTGTCTGGCTGTTTGAAAAATCAATAGGCATATATATCCGTCCTTTTAATTTTATTTGTTTTTATTATTTTCATTCTTATCGTTTATATTCAAAGTCAAAACAGAAAAAACTGAATATAATGAATTAAATAAAAAGGACGGAGGTGATGAAGTGAATGGCTTGTTAAACAGATTGCCTGATTTGACAATAAATTTAACGGGTACAGAAGAATACAGAAGAACAAAGGGGATAATAAAAGTATATCAATGGTCAAAGGGAAGCCTTGTCAAATCAGAAATAATAAATCTTGATATAGCTTGTTGTAAGGCTTATCTTGTCTTGATTTCAGCTTCTGAGGAGTTTTCTGTTATACCGTTGGTTTGTAGCCGTAACGGATATTCATATAGCGTTACATATATCGAAAGTTTTACACCTCTTACAATAAAAGAGGCAAAAATAATTTATTATGAGGGAAATTTACTATTGAACGAGAACATAAAAAATAGTAAAATAATTGCTTGTGGAGTATTTTCTTGAGCGTGTGCACAATAGGTATAAATTTGTAACGGTAATACTGTTTATTGTGCCAAAAATAGTGAGAGAACACAATATATAGTTGAAAAAACAGGAAAAGGTTGGTATAATACCACTATATGAGGGAGTGTGTTGAATTGAAAAAGGACCATATATTTAAAAAATCTGTATTTGGCGGTTTTAATCGCAAGGATGTTCTTCAATATATAGACGAGATAAAGAAGGAAACAGTTGCAGAAAAAGAAGTAAGCAAGGCTCTTGTTGAAAAATGTGATGCTTTGACTTCTACTATTGACGGTCTTGAAACAGAGATTAGTAATGCGAACAGCCGTGAAACAAAGCTTTTGAATGATTTATCTGATAAGACAGATGAAATAATTGCTCTTGAAAAGAAGATTGCAGAGCTTGAAGGCAAAATTGAAACTCTTGAAGAAAACAGTGAAAAATATAAAATGGTTGAATCTCAGGTTGGCTCTATGATTGTTGACGCAAGATGCTATTCTGATAAGGTTATAGAAAATGCAAAGGAAAAGGTAGGAGAGATTTCTGCTGAATATTGTGAGATTGCCGACGATATTTCCAAGGAAATAGATGATATGTCTGGCGACCTTCATAGTGTTTCAGATAAGGTAAGCTCCGTTATAAATACAGTTGTTGACAAGCTTTCAAAGCTTACAAATCACCTCAAAAGTGCAGAAAAGCTTTTACTTAAATCAAGTGACGATTATGGCAAACAGGCAGATGAGGTTAAAAATGTAACCATTGATTCTGTTTCTCAGCCTGTACCTGAAAATGAGGTTATAAACAGCGAGAATGCTGATTCAAACAATGTTTTTGAATTCCATCAGTTGAGTGACGCTGAATATGATAATTTTACAAATGAATATAAACAAGAAACTGTTGAAAAGCATTTTGAGATAGGCTTTTCGTCAAATGATAGTGCAGACTATTTTCCACAGGTGTCAGCTTATTCTACATATAATGCAGGCTCAACCTATCACGGCTTTATAAATTAAGGTGAAATTATGGCTGAATATAAAATCAACACATCACAAATAAAAGAATGGTCACCTAAATTAAAAGCAGGGGACAGAGTTCTGCTTTCTGGAACTGTTTATACTTCCAGAGATGCGGCACATAAAAGAATAGTTGAAAGCCTTGATAATAACGCTGATTTACCATATAGCTTAGATGGTGCAGTTGTTTATTATGCAGGACCTACGCCTACACCTGAGGGCTTGGCAATAGGCAGTTGTGGCCCTACAACTTCAAGCAGAATGGATGTTTATGCTCCAAGACTTCTTGATTTAGGTCTTGCCGCTATGGTGGGCAAGGGCGGACGCTCAAAAGAGGTTTGCGACGCTATTGTCAGAAATAAAGCGGTTTATCTTTGTGCAATAGGCGGTGCAGGTGCTTTGGCTTCAAAGTGCATAACAGAGTGTGAGGTTATAGCCTATGAAGATTTGGGCTGTGAAAGTGTAAAGAAACTTACTTTTAAGGATTTTCCTTTGACCGTCGCAATAGACTGTAATGGCGGTAATTTGTTTAAAAAATAATTTTTAGCATATTTAAAATAACAAATAAAAAAGGTTTAGAGTTGATTTTACTCTAAACCTTTTTTCGTTAACAATATAAGGCTCTATGCTTTAATCATCTTTATAGGGCGGAACGAAAATAATCTCGTTGAGCACTATTTCCTCGGCTCTGTTCTTTATATTTTGTTTCAGTTGAACCCAAGTCAACCAATCCTGCTGTTGCATTTCTAATGTCAACCCCTCTGCTTTTTCCATCTGCTTCGTAAGTATTTCCATCTTCTCCTCTGCTTCTTCTTCAACTTCCTTGCAATGCTTTAACAGTGTTCCTTTTTGTCTCATTTTTAAATATTGAATTTTGTAATTCTGATACAGAAATCTCATTCTCTTTTTGCCCCAATAGATCAGTTCTATCGGATTTTCCTCTTCCTTGAATACGGGATAAAGAAGTCCATCTTTTGGATTCTGTCTGTACTCTAAAAATGCGTTCATTGTTATCATTCTCCTTTTTTATGTATTTTTACTCTTACTTTATTTAATCATAAAACATAGGATATACTGCGTTTATATCGTTATGCTTTATGAAATTTAAAACTGAAAATCAAATCACTTTAACTTTAACACCAATGCAAGCGGGCAGAATATGGCAGCTAAAAATATACTCGAAAGAGGAACGAGCAAAGCTAAAACTATAAAAACTGGAAAAAACAAGGTATAAAAAACGATTTTAAACTTTGTTTTCTTGTCAAGGGCAAAGCTTTCAGCAAACCAACTTGTTAAAAAACCTTTTTTACGGTTGTTTTTTTCTGCTTTAACTTTTCTTTCAGTTGCTTTCTTTTGCGTAGTTTGGTCACAATAATTCTTTTTATCTTTGTTATATATGTTTCCTTTTGCGTCGTAGTATTCAAAGTTAAGCATTTTTTCAACTTGTTCGTCTTTAAATTTTTTTAATTCTTCTGGTGTAGCCTGTCTGTATTTTTCGTATGTTGTCATATTAAAACCCCCTTTGTTGTCTTTATTATAATATCTTAAATGTACTTTAAAAAGTGCATTTAACAAAAATATAAAAAATTAAAAAACTCTGACTTGCGGTTAAGAAGTCAGAGCCTTTTTGATATTAACACTTTTAAGCAAATAAAAAAGCCTTGATACAAAAAAAGTATCAAGGCTTGGTGCTGGTGATCGGACTTGAACCGATACGGTGTTGCCACCGAGGGATTTTAAGTCCCTTGCGTCTGCCGATTTCGCCACACCAGCGTACTGTAAACAGCTTTTATATTATATGATAGAAACCTTTGTTTGTCAATAGCTTTACAGTTAAAATTTCTCAAAATAAACGAGTTCGTTCATATCTTTGTATTTTGTGTGATTTTCTGTCGGCTGAAAATCATCGGCAGGGTAACCGAGAGAGATTATACATTCAACTGAAAAATCATCAGGTACGCTGAACGCTTTTCTTGCTTTTTCTCTGTCAAACATACAAACCCAGCAAGAGCCTATGCCGAGTTCAGCGGCTTTAAGAATAATGTGAGTTGCCACAATAGATGTATCTGTTTCGGCTGTATCTCTGTTGTCAAACGGATTTACAAACAAATTCTTTTTATCTGCACAAACGAGCAGAATAGCACCAGCTTTTTCGGCTCTGTTAGTGATTTCTTTCATCTTTTCAAGATTTTCATCGCTTTCAATAACAAGAATTCTTTGAGGTTGAAGATTTTTTGCTGTTGGAGCAAGTCTTCCAGCCTCTAAAATCTGCTCTAATTCTTCTTTTTTTAATTTTTCACCCGTATAACTTCTTACTGAACATCTCTTCTTTGCAAGTTCTGTAAAATTCATTAAAATCACCTCTTTTTTTATGATAACATATTTTTATTTTTTCTTCAATTTTTTGTTTATCTATTGTTATTTAACGCTAAAACTGATAAAATAATCATTAAAGATGTTTTTGCGGAGGAATATAATTTATGAATATAAAAAGCCTTATTGACTTAAATCAGTTATCTCAGGAGGATATGAAAGAAATTATAGAGCTTGCAGGCAAAATAATGAAAAATCCTCATAACTATACTGATTATTGTCACGGTAAAATTATGGCAACTTTGTTTTATGAACCGTCAACAAGAACACAGATGTCTTTCCAGACTGCTATGCTTAGATTAGGCGGAAAGATTATAGGCTTCGATAATCCTCAGAATTCATCTGTTTCAAAGGGCGAAAATTTAAAGGATACAATAAGAGTAATCAGCGGATATTCAGATATTATAGTAATGCGTAATTCCTTTGAAGGCTCTGCCTATGCTGCGTCTTTGTATTCAAGATGTCCTGTTATCAATGCAGGTGACGGCGGTCATCTTCATCCGACACAAACTCTTACCGATTTGGTAACCTTGAGCTTTGAAAAGGGCAGACTTTCTTCTCTTACAGTCGGCTTATGCGGTGATATAAAAAACGGCAGAACAGTCCATTCTCTTATAAAATATCTTTCACAGTTTAAGGATAATAAATTTGTGCTTATTTCAACACCTGAACTTCAAGCACCACAGTACATAAAGGATATTCTTAACGCAAGCGGTTGCGAATATAAGCTTGTTGATACTCTTGACGAGGCGATAGGTGAGCTTGATGTCCTTTATATGACAAGAATACAGCGTGAACGCTTTGCCAATGCAGAAGATTATGAAAAGCAGAAGGGCATATATGTTCTTGACAGAGAAAAACTCAGAAAGGCAAAGGCTGATATGAAGATTTTACATCCGTTGCCAAGAGTTGATGAAATAACAATAGATGTTGACGATGACAGCAGGGCAAAATATTTTGAGCAGGCTGAATACGGTATGTATGCAAGAATGGCTCTTATAATCAAAATGCTTGAAAGCCCTGACAGGTCTGTACCGTCAAAGGTTGAGTCAACGCATAAGGCACATTGTAATAATCCGAAGTGCATTACTTCAACTGAAAAATATTTGCCTGATTTATTTAAAGAAAGCGGTGATATGCTTGTTTGCAAATACTGCGACGACAGACTCCTCGTATGATGAAAACAAGATGAGGGTGTGCATACTTTTCGGCTCACCAAGAAAAGAGGGAAATACTGCAAAATTGCTCGATGCTTTTTTTGAAGCTTCTCCCGAAAATATTGCTTTTGATACCTTTTCGGCTTTTCAGCTTAACGCACAGCCTTGTGATGATTGTGGCTATTGCAAAACAAAGGAAGCTTGTATTAAGCACGATTTAGATGATTTTTGCGATAAATTAGAAAAGGCTGATGTTTTTGTTATAGCAACTCCGATTTATCTTATGAATTTTCCGTCACCCGTTAAAGCGGTGCTTGACAGATTTCAGCGTTATTATAATGCAAGGTTTTTTCTTAAAAAGAGGTTGCCTATTGAAAAGCCTAAGAGAGCGTTTTTCTTTGCTACAAGCGGAGCAGATGATAATGAAAAAAGTTTTGAATTTATGAAAAATCAACTTGTGACCAGCTTTTCTGTTATGAATACAAGGCTTACCGATTGTTACCTTGCACAAGGGCTTGATAATATAAGCATTGAAAACGACCTTGAAAAAATCAGAGAGCTTTCAAAAAGCATATTCAATTAAAAAATAAATAATAAAAAAAATAAAAAACCTGTTACAGATAATCTGCAACAGGTTTTCGCTTTGTTTAACTATTTTATTAGCCTTTATTTACATCCATACCGTTCTTTTTAAGGAAAGCATAGATTTTATCTGATGGGTCAAGAAGAGTACTAACAGAAACATCGTGGTTGAGTCTGTCAATGATGAATGAAACATACTTTGAAAGGTCAACATCACAGAACCAATCTCTGTTAAGAAGCTCAGGAGTACGGTAAACAAGGTTTGTTGTGAATACCTTTGAGATAATACCGTCTGAATATGCTTCGTCAAACTTATCAAGTCCTTCGCAGAAAAGACCGAAGCAAGAGCAAACAAAAATTCTGTTAGCCTTTAAAGCTTTAAGCTTCTTTGCAACTTCAAGCATTGATTCACCCGATGAAATCATATCGTCAACTATGATACAATCCTTACCCTCAACGCTGTTACCGAGATACTGGTGAGCGATGATAGGATTTCTGCCGTTTACAACTCTTGAATAGTCACGCAATTTATAGAACATACCGAGTTCAATGCCAAGAACAGTTGAGTAGTAAATACAACGGCCCATACCGCCTTCGTCTGGTGAAATAACAACAACCTTGTCCTTGTCGAAACTGAAATCAGGTACATTGTTTACGATAGCCTTAATCATCTGATATGAAGGCTGAACACTCTCAAAGCCTTTAAGAGGGATAGCGTTCTGAACTCTTGCATCGTGAGCGTCAAAGGTGATGATGTTATCAACGCCCATATTGCACAATTCCTGTAAAGAAAGAGCACAGTCAAGAGATTCTCTTGATGTACGCTTATGCTGACGACCTTCGTAGAGCATAGGCATAATAACTGTTATACGGTGAGCTTTACCACCAACGGCTGAAATTGCTCTTTTGAGGTTTGCAAAATGGTCGTCAGGGCTGTATGGAACTGTATAGCCATACATATTGTAAGTTATACCGTGATTGAAAACATCGGCAACAATAAAAATATCGTAGCCACGAACAGACTGCTGAATAACTGCTTTACCTTCGCCTGTGCCGAAGCGTGGGAAAGAAGCGTTTACGAGGAAAGAATCTCTCTTTGGCTCGCCGTTCTGAACATTCCATTCAACAAGATACTTGTCAACCTTTTCAGCTAATTCTTCGCAACCTGGGATTGCGAAGAATTAGCTGAAAAGGTTGACAAGTATCTTGTTGAATGGAATGTTCAG